>CAZPQB010000040.1:0-16453 GCA_964588605.1 uncultured Dehalococcoidaceae bacterium
TATTCGTAAGCAGGTGGCGCTCCGTAATAAGGAGCCTGCGGATACGGCCATGCTTGAGGCGCAACAGCGCCGCCTACGAAGTAGCCGCACCTGGGTAGCCCCCCTCTACCGCGGCCCACATAGGGCCAGGGAGGAGACATTCCACGGAAGCCGAAGCCCATGCCGCCACCGAAGCCACGGCCAAAGCCTCCGCCTCGTCCAAATCCATAAGGCATTTTTTCACCTCCTCTTATTCTTGCTCCATTTTTTATCATCTACTGCGTCCAGAAAACGCTGCTGACACGCCGGGCAGTAGCCTACCAGACGCACATCTACCCCAGTCACCTTAAAGCCCTCTTCCCTGCCCAACCTGGACTTAATCCTCTCGGTTGACGGACAGGTAAACTCAAAGACTCGTCCGCACCCGAGACATACCATATGGTGATGCTTGTAACACGGTGCAGTTTCATAGTAACGCCGCATACCGTCAAGCTGATGTTCCTCGACCAGCCGTAATTCCTTGAATAGCTGCAAATTGCGATATACCGTGGACAGGCTGATGCTGCGCGATTTCTGCCGGGCCTGCCGATAAATCTCGTCAGCGTCAATATGTCCGTCAGCCTGCTTGAGTATTTTCAGGATTAGCTGGCGCTGCTGGGTGTTACGCCCGGTGAATTTCTCATCTATCTCTTTTGTCGCTTTCATCGCATGTACCTGTATGGTATTCCATTGCTCCATTTACTTCTTCATGGTGAGCTGCGAAACCCCTTTAATCTGCCGGTAGGTAGCCCCCTGACTGACGCAGCGTAAGGCCAGGTCTGTATCAATCACCTTTGTGCCTGATATGGCATCAATACCATAATCAAAGAGAATGGGAGATAATGGAGCTGTATCTCCCAGTATCACCACATAAGCGTCAGGATTGCATAACTCCAGCAGCAGGTCGATAGTATGGTTGGTAAAGGCGGTGCCGGTGATACCCACGACATCAGCCCGAGGAATGTAAGTCGCCGCTTCGGCTTCGGTAAAGTCGCCTTCCTTTGGGTTCTTCTCAATCACCCAAAGCTCTTTAACCACTTCACGGAGCCCGGGGATAAAGGGGAAGTGACCTACGATGGCTACTTTCCTGCCCCTTCCTTTCTCAGAGAAGAGTTCCCGCGCATTAAGATTAACACAACTACCTTCGTCAATATCAAGCAGCGAATTAATGGTCGCCATGCCCATGGCCGCTTCAGGGATTTTTTCCGAATAAGACAGCCGGGCAAGTTCCAAGGCACTTTTCTCCAACAGGAACCCCGGCTCATTTACGGACGGATGATCCTGACGGAGGGCGTCATGGGGCAGCGTTGCTGCCAGTCCGCAGTTTTTAGTCACCACGGAGGTATGGAACAGACCCTGGCGTATATCTCTTACCGGTGTATCGTAATTTAATGTAGAGAGTAAATCGTCAATTATTTTAACCATATTAGTCCTTTACGAGATTCACGTCCCCAGATAGCCCACCATGAGCAGACACTAACTTGTTAACGTGCCCGCCCAAGCTTCTTCACCAATTCCGTCTTCCCCTGAGCCGTCTACCGCCACTCCGTAAGCCTGGTCTCCAGGGCCACAGTGACATAATTTCTGATGTATGACAAGTAGGACAGAGCTCCGGCGGCTGCTCGATCATCTTCTCAAAAGGTACCTCCCACTCATGACCGTTCCCACAGCGGAAATGCCGTACCGCCATCTCGTAATTTCCGCCCTCAATCCTTATCGCCTTTCCGTTGAGCAGGGCATCAGCCATCTTCTGGCGTGCCGAGAGCAATATCCGGGCAAAAGTAGAACGCGACACGCTCATTCTCTGAGCGCAGTCGTCCTGCTCAAGTCCCTCTATATCTTTCAATCGAATCGCCTCAGCCTCGTCAACAGACAGGCATACTTCCTGGATACTGGCCAGAGGTATGCCCGCAGGTTTGAAATAAGTCACCTGGGGTATACTGCCCACCCGCCGCCAACGTGGTTGTCTTCCCATACTCGTTATCCTCGCAATTTATGTGCTATGCCCATAATTTAATATAGAAATCATAAATAATTATGGTCATATGCTCACTTATATTCTACTGCTCTGCCCGACTATTGTCAACCCTTTACCCTTAAGCAAGTAAAGGAGAATACGAGTCCCCCGGATATAAAATCAGTATTAGAGGGCAACTGGCCAATATCTCCTGTATCTTAATCCGAAGTTTCAGATTTCAGATACTTTTTTAGCTCCTTCTGGAGCGCCTCCAAGTCTTTGTACGAAAGCTCTTTAGTAAGTTTGCCGAATTCATCCGGTATCCAGAGAACAGGCCGGCCATCACGGTAAATCACTACTCCCGGTGTGCCGTACAGTATTTCCCGACGGCGCTCGATGTTATGACCTAATGGATTGGATTCTTTCGTCATTTAGTTCCTTTTACAGCTCTATCTCAAGGCCTGCCCCGCAGGCTACATACTGGTCAGGAAACAGCCCCTGAATCTCTGAGGTATATTGAGTGCAATGACAGGGACATACCAGAGAGAGGCCTTCCAGACGGCTGAATTCACGAAAGCCGTGAAATCCGCCGATTATGCCGTAAACAGTGCCATATTTAGAAGCGGCGTCAAGGATTGCCCCGACTCCGGGGTGGGAGCAACCTGTGAGCACCAGTATACCTTTACTCGTCTTTACTGCCAGCGATTGTTCAGTGTAATTCAGCTCGCCGATAGAAAATACAGTCTCGGAGATTTTCACAGGTTGGCTGACCGATATTACCTTTCTTCCCGGCAGCCTCATCCCAATTGAAGACGGGACATAAATCACGGCGTGTTCATTTGCCTCCAGTATGTAAGATAAGCCGCCGGTATGGTCGCCGTGACGATGAGAGATAACGATTACTCCTATACTGTCCGGAGCAATGCCAAGCTGTTGCATATTATGAATTAGTGTGGCACCATCCGCGCCGGTATCGAATAGTATCGGTGGTGCGTCTTCAGTTTCTATAAGAGAGGAAAAACCCCAATCGGCTATCAGTCCCTGACTGACCGCGCTATTATCATAGACAATCGTTATCTTCATTCTTCCAGCGCAAGTCTTACGGCAGCTTCAGCGTGCAGTCGGGTTGTATCGAACAGGTGAACCGGTACATCACCGGGACGGATGAGCAGCGGCAGTTCGGTACACCCAAGGATTACACCCTCGGTCCCACGCCCTTTCAATCCATCGATAATTTTAAGGCAAGCCCGGCGCGAGGTTTGCTCTATTTTTCCCCGGCAGAGTTCCTTATATATTATCATATCAACCACGGACTGCTCCTCCTCCAGCGGCGTTAGGATCTCAATATCAAAGAATTTTTCGAGCCTTTCTCGATAGAATCCCCCTTCCATGACAAACCTTGTTCCGAGCAATCCCACTTTATGTAAACCCATCTTTTTAATGTCATTACCGACCACATCAACGATATGAAGCAATGGCAAGCCGACTCTTTCAGATACTACGTCGGCAACTTTGTGCATGGTGTTGGTACATATCAGGATGAAATCGGCGCCTGCCTGCTTTAGGGCTGTGCCCGCCATGGCGAGGGTATCTGAAGCTTCTCCCCAATCAGCTTCCTTTTGAGCACGTTCTATTTCTTCAAAGTCGAGACTGTACAGCACAATACGGGCTGAATGCAGGCCACCTAGTCTATCGGCCACCAATTCGTTGATAAGCCGGTAGTACTCCAGGGTTGAGTTCCAGCTCATGCCACCTATCAGCCCAATCACCTTCATAGAGCTTCCCCTGCCCAGTCCAGATATTAAGGCGTAGTTATTCTCATCTCCACCCTACGCCAACAGAACATCTATTTTCCTACGCTTAGCAGTCTATCCACCCTGTCAAGGAGTTGCTGGGGACTGACAGGTTTTTCAACATAGTCTTCAGCCTCGAGGTCCATGCCCTGAGCGACGGAGACATCAGTCTCACCCATCCTCTGCGAGAAGCTGGTAAGCATGATTATCGGGATTTTTTTAAGTTCTGGATCAGCCTTTAGTTGTTTGGACGTTGTGAATCCATCCTCAAAGGGCATGATTACATCCAGAATAATCAGGTCAGGTTTTTCGGCTCTGGCGATTGGCAGGCCAAAAACACCGTTATCGGCGGTAAGTACCTGATAGTCAGACCTGGACTGAAGTACCATCTTCGTTGCGGCAACGAAGTCAGCATCGTCATCGATTATCAGAATTTTGTACATTACCCTGCTTTAGGACGACTTCTCCTGCGGAGTTCTCGCCTCCAAGCTTAGTTCTGCTTCGCGGATAATTTCCGGTACCAGTTCGTCCCATCCCAGTGGCATAATGTGGACTCCCTGGCAAAGCGGCTTGACCTGCCGGATAATGCGTGCGGTAATCTCCACCGCCTTTTTCTTGCGGTCCTCCTTTTTAGTCTCATCCATCTCACGGATGATGTCCTCCGGCACGCTAATTCCGGCCACGTTTGAATTCATAAATTTAGCCATGGCGGCGCTCTTCAGTACCACAATTCCAGCTATAATCGGAACGTTAAAGCCCTTAACCTGACCCATAAATCGCTCGAATTTGTCTGGCTCATAAACGGACTGGGTCTGGAAGAACCTGGCACCAGCTTCAATCTTCTTCCTCATCTTGACAACCTGCGGCTCTACGGGCTCTGCACCCGGGGTTACCACCGCGCCCAGAAAGAAGCCGGGAACGCTATCCAGTTCATGACCCGCCATATCATATCCCTGGTTCAGGCTGCTGGCTGCCTTAAGCAGCTGCACCGAGTCAAGGTCATAAACCGGCTTCGCTTCAGTATGGTCACCCAGTATGGGATGGTCGCCGGTAAGGCACAAAACATTTTCTATCCCCAGTGCCCACGCACTCAGCAGGTCTGACTGAAGTGCCAGACGGTTCCGGTCACGGCAGGTAAGCTGGTAAATCGGTTCCAGACCTCGCTCAATCAGTCTTGTAGAAACAGCCATCGAGCCAATACGCAATACGGCACTCTGCAGGTCAGTAACATTAATAGCGGTCACATGGTCTCGCAGTACCTCGGCATCATGGAGGCATTTATCCAGGTCAACCCCTTTCGGCGGCCCGATTTCCCCGGTAACCACGAATTGCCCGCTTTCGAGTGTCTCTTTCAGTTTGCTCATCTTTTAATTATGCTCCTTCTTAAAAGTTCACACGTTTTAAGCGTGACTGGCGACCTTTTTTTCGCCGGAGAGGGACCTGAAGGTTGCCTCCCCTTCACCAATAGTCAGCGAACGCGGTCGGCTCCACCTGGAATTATTTTTAGGCATCCTGTATTCATACATTTCATCCAAGCGGCCGAGTTCCTTAAGCCGGTCATAAATTAGCTGCCATCCGCAATCACGGGTCCGGTCAACCTCACACTTGCCGTCCTTGGCCCCTCCACAGGGACCGTTAAGCAGGCTCTTGGCGCAGAGTGTCACCGGGCACAGCCCACCGGTATATTCAACGATACATTCCCCGCACAACGAGCAGTATTCCGTGATAAAATCATCAGTCACCGTCTCACCGCCGAAGATGGTATCGCATCCGGGATGAACCATGCCACCGTCAGTAGCATCCATCACGGTATGAAAGCCTTGCCCACAGGCAAGAACCAAAAAAGAGTCTGCCTGTTTGATCTCCTCGCCATATTCCTCTTGGAGCACTTTCGCAGTATTTGACAGTTTGCAGAGTGATATTCCTTTTGGCTGAGGTACACACCACCCAATTACATTCACCCCTTTTTCCTTTAACCGATTTGCCATTTCCTCAGTCTCGGGTATACCTCCCGAATGACATTTAGCGGCGCAGTTGTCGCAGCCAACGACGAACACCCGCTCATCTGGTTTGATATACTCCAGAATTTCGTCAATTGGCTTCTGAATCGTTGCATGCACAGTCATACCCCCTATTATTTAATTTTCTGACATAAGATGCTGACCAGCCGTTGGAATGCGGTGTCAGCTTCAAACAGGTATTGCATGAAGTTAACCATAAATATTATACCCTACCCCGTAAGGTATTATCAATAGGCACAGAAACGTTTGCTACATTTTATGAACATGCACTGGTTTGGTATTTTCACATCCAGGCGCACTAGAGAATCAAATTCAATATTCCCCCAGTGATGAGTGCCGCAGCAATCATTATCCCGGCCGACTTAAGCATACTTACAACCCCGAGTTCCCTGAGGAGGACAACAAAGGTGGCAATGCACGGGAAAAACATAGCCAGAACGACGCTACCAACGACCAGTTGCTCGGAAGTCAACGCCAGTGGAGCCAGCATACCCAGGGCTACATCCTTGCGGAGAAAACCGATTACCAAAGCCGTAACGGCTTCCTTGGGCAGGCCCAGAAGACCGGTTACCACCGGTGCTGTGAAATCAGCAATGGCGTCAAATACTCCAAAGAAATAGAGAACGTTGATGACCAGGACGGCCCCCAGGATGATGGGTACAGCTTCCTTCAGGAAACCATAGGTTCTCATCCACAGTTTCTGTAATAGGGCCTGCCATAATGGCAGCCGATATGGAGGAATCTCAATGAGCAACTCAGGAGTAAATCCCCTGGCAGTATGGCGGAGTATAATACCCAGAATGACCCAGACGACGAACAGCGTGCCGTAGACGATGACAACATACTGCGCCCCACGCTCGCCAACGAGTCCAAAAATCATCGCCTGTAGTGCAGCACAGGGTACGGCGATAGAAATCAGCGTGGCGGCAATAAACCTCTCCCTTTTACTTTCCAGGATGCGGGTGGCAAGGACAGCCGGCACATTGCAGCCAAGTCCAAGCAAGGTCGGAATGATGGCATATCCATGCAAGCCCAGCCGGTGCATCAGTGTATCCATCAAAACCCCAAGTCGGGGCAAATAGCCGGCATCTTCAAGCAGACCGAGTACGAGATAGAAAGAGAAAATATAAGGCAGAACCATGGCAAAAGGCACGTAAAGACCGCTGGACAATAATCCCAATGACTGAACGAAGTCCACTTCGCCGTTGATGAGCTTGCCAATAACAATGTCATGGAGAAAACCCGTGCTACCCATGAGGTTACCTAACCAAGATAGCACCGGTGCCCAAAGGTTATTAAACAGGGGGTCGAACACATAGCTGATAAGGCTCTCGCCAATATAACGGATGACGAAAAAAGCGCAGGCCAAGATAACCAGGGCTATGATTCCTCCACTCAGCGGCTTGACGCTGGCATCGGCCAGCCTTTCCCGCCAGGTATGATGGCGGTGGGTAACACGCTGAACCTGGTCAATGATACCGCCGATGGCGGCCCAGCGCTCATCGCGGCTCCGAGCCGGGGTATCGAGTAAGACAGCTCTGGGAATACTCTCCGCCAGCTCCTTTATACCTTCACCAGTTACTGCCACAGTTGGTGTCACAGGCACACCCAGAAGCTCTCTAAGCTTGTCCAGGTCAATAAATATCCCGCGGTGCTTGGTGTCGTCCCATATATTCAGGGCAACCACCACGGGAATATGCCTCTCCAGTAATTGCAGGGTTAAATAAAGGTTGCGTTCCAGGTTGGTAGCGTCAACAACATTTACAACCACACCCCCTTCATTAAGCATCCGCGAGGCAACTTCCTCCGCTTCGCTGGTCGGCTCCAGCGTATAGGTACCGGGTACATCAATGACCTCAACCCTGTCCTCGCCGATTTTCGTAAAGCCTCTGGTATAGGTTACGGTCGTCCCTGGATAGTTGGAAGCAATGACGTTAACACCGGTAAGACGGGAGAAGACGACGCTCTTGCCGACATTGGGATTACCCATGAGCAGTATCCTCATGTCGCCGCTTCTACCACCTCAACCATTACTCTCTTAGCCATGCCGAAACCCATGGCTACCTGAGTTCTACCAATCTGGACGGTTACCGGCCCACGCATAAGCATGGAACTGACTTTGGTTATACGCCCGCCCGGTCTTACGCCCAGGGCGCTGAGCCGGTTGATTAAGCCCGCCCCACCCTGAACCTGTACTATCTTACCGCTCTGACCAGCTTTCAACATGGTCAGAGGTACCTGCTTTCTGTCACTCATATGGTATGTCGCCTGCGCTTTCTCCAGTCTTTCCAACAGCCAGATTAATTAAATACAAATGCTTCTCATTTGCAGCAAAATTGATAAAAAAACTATATGCTTTTAGGCCGGCATTTCGGGCAGTATCCGGTTGCCCGCAGCTCGATATTAACGATGTCGAATCCTTTCGCTTCAGTAACGGACTTTTTTATATGCCGAACCAATGGATAGCTGAATTCAATGACCCGCCCACATCCAAGACAGACAAGGTGATAATGGTCAGTGGCTTGCTTTGCCTCATAATGGTGACGTGTAGCATAAATGTGTACCTCTTCTACCAGACCGAGTTTTTTCAGCACCTGTATGGTACGGTACACTGTCGACAGGCTGAGGCGTGGTTGTCTGGCACGAGCCCGGCGGTGTATCTCATCAACATCAAGATGTCCCTGTCCATGTTGAATTATCTCCAGAATCAGGGCACGCTGACTGGTAACCCTCGTTCCGGCATCATGCAATGTGGCATCGACAACGGCTCTTGATTTGACCTGTGATTTTCTGCTAATGCTATTCATTTGCAAATATATTATATCTTATTAGCCTCAATCTGTCAAATAAGTGATCAGTAATTCCGCTAGCTCTCAATGAGATAACATTTAATTTCCGGCTACCCTTTAGGCAGCGTGCCCGGAATTCATGTAGTTTCCACTTTGGCCTGTCGCGAGGTGAAATATCGGCCGATGTATTTCAAGAATATTGAGTGGACTATGCACCACGCCGGCCGGTATAAAAGCTAAAAAACTTTTGTTCATGACGTTGCACTCATTATCAATGTAAAGTTCGATCACACCGCCCAGGTCATATGGATCTTCGAAGTTTGTGCCTACGAAAGCTAAGACCTCATCATAGTCATGCGTATGGGGCGCCGGACTACCTTTGTCTTCCTTGTCAGTAGACCAGAACCAGACGCATTCGAAAACAAAGGCTCCTTTGATGACCGAGTCATCCAGGTACATCATGGCTGTTGTCGTGGTGGGATCGAGTGAGCCTCCCCAGTCGGGTTTAGTAAGGTCTTTCTTGGTCTCCGTTATGATGTACCTACCATGATAGAACTCATTCATTAGCTGAACTCCTTCCATTTATTGCTGTTTGCCTTTAAATATTATTATATGGATATAGATTTATCCATAATATCTTCTGGTTCCTTGGTGTTTTTCTTTAAATAGAAGAGGGTCCGAATAATATAGAATAGAATGGAGGGCTTTAACATGCCTTTTATGATCCCGGGGATATCCTTGCGCTGCATAGCCGCTTTTAAGTGCCATTCCACGGGCGCGTAAGTATTAATGTGCAAAACCAGTAAATCTTCTCCTACTGGGGATAGGCCTGCTATCCTACCTTTAAGCTCCGTTTGTCCCAGACCCGTTGACCTGAACCTCATTTATCCTCCTGCTAGAAATCGTCCTTTTTCGGAGTTTCTTTGCTTCTAAAACACAAAGCCTTAAAGATGAACAGCATGTTTCTCGGCTTAAGTAGTGCTAAAATCAGATCCCTTAAATCCCTTTCCTGAAAGCCCATTCTTGTACGCCATTTGACAGGGGCGGTAGTGTTAGCAAAGAACACCACAAGGTCATCGACCTTTTTGATGGCGACTACTTCCGCTTCCAATTCTGTTCGCCCAAGACCGGTTGATCTTAATCTCATGATATTAGACCTTTCTTAAGTGCTTGACAATGCCCCAATTTTCGACAACGCAATATCCCGATATATGACAGTTATCTTTGAATTCATGTCAGAAATCTATGTAGGATGGGAAATACGATTCATAGCATGACTATTCCGCCAGCAACATAAATAACCTGTCCGGTCTCATCCTCAGTTCACAACAATTTCCTCTCACGGGCATTTGTTACCATTTCAGGTTCAGGCCACCATTTATCGATGCCAAGGTCTTCACAAACTGCTTCGGCAACCAAATAGCCGGCCCCGAGTAAAACTGTCCCTCCGGGATACGTGCAAGAACCTCCCATATAAAGATTCTTCAAGGGTGATCGGTGAGTGGAGCAATATTCATTAGGTCTCATATATCCCATCTGTAATGGGTGATATTCGCCCTGCTTAATAGAGCCTCGCACCATATCGGAGAACTTATTCTGAATATCCACCGGCGTTGATACATAAACGCTTCTGGTGTTATCCGGATTGATATTGGGAGCAAATTCTCCAAGCCTGGCCAGGAGTTTGCGAGCTTGTTCTTCTTTGAATTTGTAACTATACCACTGGTTGCTATCCCCGTTGATATCAAAAGGCGCCATCTTGTAAATTGAGCCTATGGTTTTCCCGTGGTGACTCTGAAGAGGATCAATAACAGATGGGAAAGAACAGTAAAAAGCATCTCCAAGCTTGCCTTCTCCTATGCCTTTATACTCATTCAAAACATCATCCGGATTCTCATAACCCAGAACGTATATTAAGGCCTGGTCAATCTCTGGGTCTGAGCTTGCGGCGGTAAACTTGGGCGGTTCATCAAATATGCAATGTATCCCCAATAAGCTCCAATGGTCCCATCTCCATGCTTCTACCGATTCTACGAAATCATTATCGAGATGTTGCGGCCCCACCAGCTTTAAAAAGGTCTGCTCTTGGTCTAACGTACTTATCACTGCTTTGGTGGCTTCAAACACGGTCCCGTCTTCCCTCTCCACGCCTACGGCAGCCCCGTCCTTTACTATGATGCGCTTTATCTGCTGCATCGTTTGCTGCATGCCCCCGTTTTCCAACATCACTTTGATGAGGGCCTGGGCCAGCGTATGGCTGCCCCTGGTACAGATTCTGTAGTTGGTCATGCGGTTGAGGTAGAGTGGTACCAGATACCCGACCCCCTCCGCCTCGGGGTCCAAACCCCACATACAAGCATTATGCAGTATTAATGCCTGGACGTGCTTGTCTTTGAAAAGGTTCGTGACCTGTTCTAGGGGGCTCTTTGGCGTTAGCTCTGTGATCTCCCTCCCGAGAGGAGTGGCATCCAGCGTAATAGCCTGCTCGATAGTCGTCTTGGCCTGGACATAGGTAGATGGAGCAAGGAAGATATCCACATAATCCTTGTATTTCAGGTACATCTCACGATAAGCGTCAGCGTCTTCTTCTGAAAACTGGGCTATAGATTTACAGGTCTTTTCAACATCACTGTACAGGCAAAGGCACCGGCCGTCATGGAGGGGCATGGCAAATTGAAGGGGAGGGTAAATATGCTGGAGGCCATAGGACTTTTCCAGCTCAAGGTCCTGGTAAGGCGGCGCGTAGTCCGCCATCATCATGTATATGGCATGTGTGTTGGCAGGATAACCTCCGAAGACGTCCTCCGTAGCCAGGCCACCCCCCACCTCCAGCCTTTTTTCCAGGATGAGAACTTTTTGTCCTGCCTTGGCCAGGTAGGCACCAGCTACCAGACCATTAGGTCCGCCGCCAATGATGATAACATCATATTTTTCCATCTTGTCCTCCTTTTTATACTCTACCTTATCTAGTAGGCTCGCCCTTTCTCCTCTTTGGGCTGTTTCAAGCCATACTTCTCAGCCAGAACAGTATAGACCTGGTATCCCTGATGGGAAGTTCCCCCAGCACCGTATCCCCAGCAGACCGAAGCGGGATACAGGTTCTCAATGGGGAATTTACTGAGATTAGCAAGTTCCGGTATTGGCCTCATCTTCCCTGACTGGTCTACACTGACGTCAAGGCTCGTCCAGGCCCCGGATGGGGCAAATGTCCTGCAATGCTTAACTGCGAAATCGGGTGTTACCGGTACGTAGCCTATAACATTGTCCCAGGTTACATTAGGAGCGTACTTTCCCCAGAAGCGGATAATCTCATCAGCGTGACGCTTCTCAATCTCTTTCCACTCTTTATCACTGTAGGCTGTGGCCGGCAGGACATATTGTTCGGTAAGCACCGAGGCCTTGCCGGGTGGGGCCAGGGTAGGGTCGGCCAAAGACCAGTTATTTATCACCAGGTTAAATTTATCCGGGTCAGGCCACAATCCTTTCCTCCTCCGGGTCACCTCATCAACGACATAGTCGATATCTTTTTTACCCGTGCACACATATGCAGCATTATGGCAATCGGGATGGTAGGCTTCTGCTTTATATTTTGGCTGCTCCTGAAGCGCCCAGGTATACCAACTAATGGTATCCAGGGACGTCTTTAAGTTCTCCACTTTTTTCCTGATGTCAGGTGCCCAGCAATCCCGGTCGGTCAACTCCAGTACTAATTGCTGCGGGGTTGCGCCGGAAACAACGGCCATTTTGGCCTCAATCTCTGTACCGTCGGCAAGGCGAACGCCGGTAGCCCTGCCGTTTTCCACCAATATCTTTTCAACCCTTGAGTTCAGAAATATCTTGCCGCCATTACTCTGGATTACCCGGCTACAAGCATGGGTCATGGCATGGTTACCTCCACGGATAACCATGATGTCCGGCTGTAGAAACACTATAAAAGACATTATGCCCACCCCCGGCTCATCAGGCATGGCACCTCCCGATTGGCCGATTCTCAAACCCATGACCTGTGCTTCGATGCTCTCAAACAGGTCGGCCATGAGCTGTGCCGGAGTCATAGAGCCCCAGTCCGGCTTAAAGCCCGCTTCCGGGTTGCGGACAAGCATATCCATAGCGTCCGGCTCGTCGAGGCTCTTAGTCGGGCTCCAGGCGGCCTCCATCAGGGCCGGCAGCCAGTATTTTTGGACTTTTTCATTCAGCCACAGGAAGGTCTCGGCATCCTTCTGCGAGAATTTGGCTATCAGTTTGGCCGATTTTTCCATCGTGGGGTCTTCCTTGTAGCTGTACCTGCCTATCCAGGTGTCGTCTTCTTCAAAAATAGTGGCTAGGTTTACGGGGTGCACGTGGTACTCTATCATCTCCTTTATCTCGGGGAAGTCCTCAAAAAGCAGGCCATGGTGCATACCTTCACCGTGAATGTGAGAGCAATGATTGGCCAGAAAACCCGGCGCAGGGCTCTCTTCAGTTGACCATCCGGCGCCAGCTTCATGTCTCTCATCAAACATTCCAACCGAAATGCCACCGTACTTGGTAGCCCAGCAGCCAAAGGCCAGGGCTTTATTGCCTGCCCCCACGCACACCACATCAAAACTCATATCTGCCATACAAATTCTCCTCCTCTTTTCAGTCTATCTAAAAGGGTCTTCCCTTCTCCTCCCAGGACTTTCTCAAGCCATGCAGGTCAGCAAGCACCTTATAGACGTGATATCCCTGATGGCATGTTGCCCCGACGACATATCCTCCCCAGCAGGACGAAGCGGGATAGAGGTTTTTTATGGGAAATTTCCTGATATTGGATAGCTCCGGTATCGGCCGGTTCTTTCCCATCTGATCAGCGCTAACGTTAAGACTTGTCCAGGCCCCTGAGGGAGCGTAGCTCCGGGAATGCTTAACCGTGAAATAGGGCGTGACCGGTACATATCCGATGACATTGTCCCAGGTAATATTGGGAGCGTATTTGCCCCAAAAATTGATAATTTCTTCAGCATGACGTTTCTCGATTTCTTTCCATTCCTTGTCGCTGTAAGCAGTGGCTGGCAAGACGTATTGTTCGGTAAGAGCACAAGCCTTGCCGGGCGGGGCAAGAGTGGGATCGGCAATGGACCAGTTATTTATCACCAGGTTAAATTTCTCCGGGTCAGGCCATAGTCCCTTCCTTCTTCGTATGACATCATCCAAAATGTAGTCGATATCCTTTTTCCCAAGGCATACATAAGCAGCCATGTGGCAATCGGGATTAAAGGCCTCAGCCTTATATCTTGGCTGTTCCTGAAGTGCCCAGGTGTACCAGCTGATGCAGTTCATATGGGATTGGAGTTTGTTTATTTTTTCTACTACACTGGGAGACCAGTGCTCCGGCCCGGTCAATTCCAATACCAAGTCCTGGGCATTAGACCCACAGACTACAGCTAACTTGGCTTCTATTTCGGTCCCATCGGCAAGGCGCACGCCTGTCGCTTTGCCATTCTCTATAAGTATCTTTTCGACCCTGGAATTGAGAAATATTTTTCCGCCGTTTCTCTGGATGATACGGGTGCATATATGAGTCATATTATGGGCACCCCCTCGATGAACCATGATATCCGGCTGCATAAACGTTGCCATAGACAGCAGTGCCGTCCCGGGCTCATCCGGCTGAGGACCCGAGGATTGCCCAACCCTGAGGAACATGACCTGCACCTCGATGCTCTCAAACAACTCGGATACAACCTGGATCGGAGTCATGGATTGCCATTCTGGTTTAAAGCCTGATTCCGGGTTTTGAATCAGCATATCGATTGCGTCGGGCTCATCAAAATCTCTGGTCGGACTCCAGGCAGCCTCAAATAATGCTGGTGCCCAGTACTTACCCATTTTTTCGCATAGCCACAGGTACGTCTCGGCATCCTTCTGGGAGTACCTTGCTATAATTTTGGCCGTCTTCTCCTGTGTTGGGTCTTCCCCAAAACTGTATCTTCCTATCCACGTATCATCTTCATCAAAGAGCATGGCTGCAAATACGGGGTGTGTAGATGATTCCGCCATTTCTGCGGCCTCCGGGAAGTCCTCGAAAAGCAGACCGTGGTGCATCCCTGCTCCATGGATGTGGGAGCAATGATCAGCAATAAAGCCCGGCGCCGGACTTTCTTCACTTGACCAGCCGGCACCAGCTTCATGCCTTTCGTCAAACATCGCTACTGAAAGCCCCCCGTACTTGGTGGCCCAGCAGCCGAAAGCGAGATTTTTATTTCCAGCCCCTACACAAACTACATCAAAACTCAAGTCCGCCATGGTCACCTCCCGCTGATATTTTGCAAATTGTAGCACTGGAACTTTAAAATGTCAATTTGTGGCAAAAAAATTATTTTGTCATAACTTGACAACTACTCTGGTTTTCAGTTTTGATAAATTTTATATTTTCAATTAAAATACGCTTGAAGGATGTATGTGTAGGAGCTTATCTCTAACATGAGGAATTCTAAAGCGCAGACTGTCCAGAGAGCGCTGGACATATTACAGGTATTTATTGACCATGAGGGAGAAGTTAGTCTATCTGATGTAAGCAAATCATGCGAATTAAGCGTCAGTACCGTTTACCGGATTATATCAGTATTACGAAAAAACGGTTACGTTGTACCTGGAGAAAGCAGAGGCCAATACTTGATCGGTACTAAATTCTTAGAGTTCAGCAGGATTGCAAAATCCACTCTAAAGATTGAAGATATCGCAAGACCTTTTATGCAGAACCTTCAAAAGCTCACTAACGAGTCCGTGCATATTTCACGTGTCCAGGGCTCTCAAATGAGCTATCTGGAAATAATCCACAGTACACAGGTACTGAGGATTGTTCCCGTTATTGGAGTAGATGCCCCTCTGCACTGCACTGCAGCGGGGAAAGTCTTCCTGGCCCAGTTAAGTGAGGTAAAATTCAATAAACTGTTTAAAAAAGGCCAATCCCTCGAATCTTATACTAATAACACCGTAACAGATGTAAATAGACTAAAGAAAGAACTTGAAAAGATCAGGGATGAAGGGGTAGCCATTGATAGGGAAGAGTACGTACTAGGTGTTACTGATATTGCAGCGCCGATTTTTGATTTCGATGGTAAGTTTGCGGCCTGCCTTGGTGTATATGTACCAACACCACGAGCTACAAATGAAAGAATTGCGTTTCTTATACCTTTGGTAAGGAATTGTGCCCTTGAAATTTCGAGGGCACTCGGATATGGAGCAAAGAATTTTTTACCGGTTTGATATATAACCTGTAATTGTGGCTTTTCCCCGGCATGACTGATGCTCATAACTGGCTAGCACGTTTCATAATAACCGGATAGGATAACGATCCTCCAATCCAGCCCCCAAGTAATAATGACCATTACCCCGGGTTACAGCAGATTTAACGGACCGCCCTTAACCTGACCCCTTAAAAGGATAGCTGATACTATATCATTAGGTTACTATAGATTACTATTTCTCTCAATATCACACATCTCAAGCTTTCATTACTCAACAATTTACTATTTTGTGACCTAATATCAAATTAAAATTCCTCATATTGAGCGCCTTGACTAATATAATCTATAGCTTTACAATAAACCAGCATCTGGTAGGAGGGTCAGTCTCTATGAAGTGCCCACATTGCCAGACCGAAAATTCAGAAAAGGCAAAGTTCTGCCGAGGGTGTGGTCAACCCCTGCAGACAGAAGTGATTTGTGACCGCTGCCAGCATAAAAATGTCATTGGCAGTAGATTCTGTGAGCAATGTGGTCGCCATTATGTTACTTACCAGGAGGCCTATAGCTCATACTGGCTGCCTTCTTACATATATCTACTATTTCGGGCAGAGATATTAGCGGAATATATTTGATTGCTGAAGCTGCCCCACTAGCTAAAAAATTC
>CAZPQB010000041.1:0-16250 GCA_964588605.1 uncultured Dehalococcoidaceae bacterium
ACCGGCGACCACCTGAACCCCATTCAGGTGCGCTACCAGGCTGCGCTACGCCCCGCCAGGCTTTGTGGAAGTGTATAAAGTGATATAACTAATGATATGTTAGCTTAATCAGATTGTCAAACCTGTATGAGACTATTCCTGGGTGTTTACTATAAGAAAGATATTGAGGATAATTAATAAAGAGATTCTTAGCTTGACATGTTTGGGGGCATGATGTAGATTTTTCTATGTTGGCGGAAAGCCGGTATTCAGTCATGATTTCAATCAATATAGGAAGGAGGAAGATATGTCACCAGTATTACAGGACAAAGTAGCTATCATAACCGGTGGTGGCCGGGGTATTGGAAAAGCCTTCGCGCTTAGATATGCCGAGGAAGGCGCTAAATTACTCTTGCCTGATATCAACCTGGAATGGGCTGAGGGAGTAGCTAAGGAGATAAAAGCTAAAGGGGGGGAAGCGGCTGCCATTTTAACTGATGTCTCTAACGAGAAGGCTACCCAGGAGATGGCTAAGAAGGTTGTGCAGCTATATGGTAAGGTAGATATACTCGTTAATAATGCGGGCATATGGCAGGGAGTCGAGGCTGTACCATGGGATACGTGGACATTGGCAGACTGGGAGCGTATATTAAAGGTAAATGTCATGGGGACATGGCTGTGCTGTAAGGCGATTGCCCCGCTTATGGTGAAACAGGGCAGAGGTAAAATAATAAATGTGGCTTCTATTGTTGCCAGAGTCCCCGCTGCACAGGTATTTTTACCATACGCTTGTAGCAAATCAGCTGTCTACACGCTGACTCACGCCCTGGCTCGCGCTTTAGGTGTTTCGGGTATTAACGTTAATGCTATTGCCCCGGGACTAACGAGCACCGAAGCCAGTTTAAGCAAGGCTGGCATTGATAATATTTACGAGGCGGCAATCGCAGAAGCGTCCATACCTCGACGGGAGGAAGCAGGTGACCTGGTGGGGACGGCTGTGTTCCTGGCCTCGGCAGACTCCGATTTCATTTCGGGACAGGTTATATGTGTTGACGGCGGCACCCTGATGATATAAGAAGATAAACGGCTTCTTTAGCTTTGTATTCTATAAAGGCAGGTTTCCCTGAGGTTGCAGTGGGCACAGACTTCTGCCTGTGTCCATGTTCTCATATGTGGTCCCATGCCAATGACCATTGAAGTTGATTTGCGGGGAACCATAACGCCTGTAGACGTCAGGCTCACGCCGATTTCATTTGCGTTGGCAAGCTCCAGCAGGTTTCCCTGTTCCTTGAGGAGAAAACGCGGCATACCCGGACAAACGGGGCTGCTTGCCTCGTAGCCGCGGGATGAAGCTTTAGCCGTCACATATCGGCAGGATTCCTGAGTCAGCATGTCCACGGCGGCGCTCCCGATGCCGTCCAGAAGCATCCCTCTGAAAGTCTCTCCGTTTTTGCTGTAGTCTGTAACCTGTTTTTCCAGCCTTGGGCCGATGGTACAGACCATGACGGCAAGCTCTTTGGCCTCCGTGAAGATGGAAGGTAACAACGAGCCCTGTACCACTTTATTACCCTCCAGCCATACCTGGTCATGTGTCATCCTGACTATCGGGTATATTTCGTAGGCGAACACCGGCTCCAGGAGATGAGCTTTCTCCAGACTGGCCAGCAACTCTGTAATCTGACTCTTTATCTGAGGTCTGACTTCAGGATACCCCATGAAGCCCTCACGGCGCAGAACCTCCCTGGGTTTTAGCTTAAGAGGAATATCACGGACTACAGGCATGATTATCTCCCTGTTATTACATAAGAATCGAGGGTGTGCCATCGGATTAGCTCTTGGGCACACCCTCTTCAGCTGTTATATCACAACTTTTACTCTAAGAATTTCTATTTATATACGCCGTATTCCTTGGTGAAGTCAACCATAGCGTGGATATTTTCCGCCTTTGCCTCATCGAAGAACGACCCGTTGCTCATGATATAGCCGCCGCCTTTGGCGCAGGAATCGATAAGCTTCTTGGCATAATCTTTAATTTGCTGGGGTGTACCCAGGTTCAATAAAGCGGAGGGCATATTGCCGGCAAGACAAGCCACCTGGCCGAGGGTTTTCTTGGCCTTAGCCATATCTATCTTGTCGAGCATCCACATAGTCTTGCCCTTGGGCAGGTCACGGACAATTTCCAGGCGTGAGTTATAGCCGCCTTCTGCCGCAGGGAATGGTACGATTCCTTCATCGATTAGGGCCATTATGACTCTTCTAAGGGTAGGCCAGTAGAATTTCCTGTACTGCTCATCGGAGAGAAAGCCGTCGGCACCTTTATGAAGGGGGATGAATATAAAAGGATTCCCGGCTGCTTTGGCCGCGCCGACGCCCATCTTGATCATGATGGGGACCAGCATATCCATCGCCTTGAGGAGTTTATCAGGCGTCCGGTACATATCCACCATTACACCCCGGGTGCCCCGGAGGGTATCGCCGATGACATCGAAGGGGGCCTTGGTATACCCGGCAACTGTTACTGGATACCCGTTGGCCATAATGTCGGCGCTAAAAGCGCCCATTGCCCCGCCCCACTTAAGGGCCTCCTCACCGGCATGGAAGAGGGCTTTGAAGGCCTCCTGGACGGGGGGCAGGCCGAAGGGTATGAAGTTAGCGGCCACGCCGTACATTTCCAGTATACCGGTGACGGTGGGAAGTTGTTGCCACGGCTCCAGGGCGCCGAAGACACGTGGCAGGTATGTCTTGTAGAAGTAATTGGACGGGTCTTCAAGCAGGTCATCGTATTCCTCTACCGTCATGTATTCGCCCTCATTAGCCTGGTAGGAATGATTGGGTGATACTCCATGACCCGGCCAGGAATATAGCTTGTAGTCAAGTATCTCAAAGAATTTACCGGGGCCGGGTACAAACGCGGAGATGTTGCCGTCAGGGGCAAAGTCCACGATGAATTTCTTAAACGCCGCGTTGTTTTTCTCGTAGTCATACATAGCATCGTGGGGCGTCATACCGGCGTAGTATACCGGGTAGAAGCTCGGGAAAAGGCATATCGGTACCCTGTCCGGCAATTTTTTCATTTGAATAGCATCTTTTATCCTGGTTGCCCTTTCCTTGTATGACTTCTCAGCTTCGGCGCTGGCGAACTCGGCACCCTCCGGCGAAATCCACTTTTGAAACAGTGCCTCCTGCCTTTCATCCGATGTCATATCTTCCCATTTCTTTTCCATTTTTTATAACCTCCTGTATATCGTCAGGTGCGGATTGTTATTTTATACCTGCCCACTTCTTGGCAAGGGTAACACCTACCATGGCATCCTTGCCATAGGCATCGGCTCCAGTGTATTTAACTACCTCATCAGTAATCTGCCCGCCACCGATCATGACTTTTACCTTATCTCTCAGTCCGGCATCTTTCATGGCATCAATGGTCTGTTTCATGGAATCAAAAGCCAGCGTAAGAAAGCCGCTTAGACCGACAACAGGGGCACCGCTTTCTTTAATCTTATCGATAAATTTCTGTGCCGGGACATCCACACCCAGGTCAAGAACCTCGAAACCGCTGACATCGAGCATGAAAACGACAATGTCCTTACCGATGTCATGTATATCTCCGGCAACAGTGCCCATAATAACCTTACCACCGCTCTTGGTCTCCGCTTCTTTGGCTAACTTTGGCTTGACCATCTCGTTGATTTTTTTCAGTATTTCGCCGGAATATACAAGGTCAGGGATGAAATATTTACTTTCAGCAAACCGCTTGCCCACGATTTCCATAGCACGTCTGGCATCGTCGAGGATACCGAGGGGGTCGGCGTTGGCATTAAGCCTTTCCTGGACAATTGCCAGAGCCTCATCTTCCTTCAAATCAGCCAATGTGTTGCATAAATCTTTAGCCATGTTCATTGTCCTCCCTATACTGTATTTGAACCTGTAACCAGCGTTAATGCTTTATATATATTATTTCCCCCTGATTTTCTTCCCACATATTAACGGACTTGTGTTCAAGAATTCAAGGTATATTATATCCTATAGCTGAGAGGCTAATAATATCAACTCCTCAATATAAAATACATGTTAACAGGCTTTATAGCAAATTAACATATCACTGGGCTAATTGCAATACTGCGTTACCACCTTAGAGCATGGCCCTGTTCAGATTATGGCATCCACTGGAGCTTGGATGGATTGAGAGTGAACTCGTAATAGGTATTGCTCATTTCAGGTCGGTCCCATTTGCCCCGCGGCAGGTCAGGGTCATTAAATTTGTTTTCCGTAGACTTGCCCACATAGATTATGCCACCCGCCATGCTGCTGATATACCTGGGGAGTCCGTTCATCGCCATGATAGGTTCGGCTTTCATACTGTAGGCACCCTTCCACTCCACCGTATGCTTGAATCCCGGATTGGACGGGTCCCCGACAGCCTCTTTGGTAAATGATATCAGGGCCCTTTTCACCTTGAGTACTTCACCCATGTTGCCCCAGCACTCTCTAAATATCTTCTCCAGCGCCGCAGCCTGCTTGTCATCGGCCTTGGCATCAATGTATAGAACTGACTTCCATGGGACGCGTACCGTTACACCTCCTTCGGGCGTGTTGAAACCTATGCCTGCCTTCAGGCCGCTCAGGTCGGTGTCTCCGTAGTATCCCTCTTTAATATTAAAAGTGAAAGCCCCCTCGCACTGGTTTTTACCGTCATGAAGGTCTGTGGGGGTGCTTGAGCCCCAGTAGTAAGGGCATACCGGGGGTGATGTACATGCCTCGGTGCAGTCTCCGCTTATCATCCACTCCATTTTGTCCTCCTTACAGTATATTCTGGTAATATAATCGTCAGATTAGCTTCAATGCCTCCCTGATATCCTCGGCCACCATTCTCCTTTTGGACTTCTCGATGAGGAAATTCTTACCGGCTGGTGTATATGAGGGAAAGACCCTCTTATCTTCGAAGTAATATGCCTGTCTTCTTATTTTATATGTCGAACCGGCTGGTATTACTTTCTTACCTGTTCGCTTTTTCCATATGTCATTCATCATTTTTATAGCCACATCCCCCATAAGCATAAATACGGCAATATTCGGGAACAAGGCCAGTTCCTGCTCCAGGAGCTTCGAGCAGTTTTGCATGGTGTTATGGGAAATCGCATACTGTGTTTTACCACACTTTATGGCCGTGGTGATATATACTCCCAGATTAAGAATACCCTGCATGGAAGACACATCTGCACCGGCGTCATTGAAAGCCTGGAGGGTGGTCTGCAAATAGAAGGGATTGCCATCGGCGTAAAAATAGTCTTCCAGCTCATTCGGCGGGGCTTCTGTAATCATCAGTATTCTGGTACGCTCGGCGTCAATTTCCCTGAACGGCAGGACATAATTCTTTGTATCTATATCCATACAGGGGAAATCAACGCATTTTATCTGCTCACTGATTTTCATTTTGGCGTCCTTTACAAAGCTTTGCAGGCTATCTCGGCGATGTCGTAAATCTCAATATCTTCTCCGTACTCTTTAGCGGCGTCCTTGAAATTCCTTTCACACCAGGGACAACTGGTGACCAGCGCCGTAGCCCCGGTAGCTTTTGCCTCCTTCAACCTTTCGTTGGCCGTCCACAGGGCGAGTTCAGTATTGGCCTGACTGACGCCAGCGCCCGCCCCGCAGCACCAGGCGTTTTCTCTGTTGCGTTCCATTTCCACAAGTTCGATTCCCGGGATGCTCTTGATTACTTCTCGTGGTGGCTCGTAGACGCCGTCATCACGTAGATGCCGTCCCAGGTGGCAGGGGTCATGATAGGTTACCTTCATCGGCACCTTTTTTGTGAATTTAATCTTCCCTTCCTTTATCAGCTCGTCAAGGTACTCCACCATGTGCAGCACCTCGAACTTCATTTCAATATTTATTTTGGGATAGAGGTTTTTAAAAGTGCTGTAGCCGTCAGAGCACGAGGTTACCACCTTGCTTACATTCAGGGCACTAACTGTTTCCAGGCAGTGCTCGGCGTATTTGGTAAATTCCCCGACATAGCCTATTTCATAGGCACGGCCACCGCAGCAGGCTTCCTCCTTGCCCATAATGCCGGTGTCCACACCGGCGGCTTTCATTATGCTTATGGCGCTCCTGGGTACTTCCCACAGTTCGGAGTCGAATGACAGCATGCAGCCGGCATGATACAGCACATCCGGGTTTTTCTGGCTGGCGTCCTTCACGTCCAGGTCTTTAGCCCACTCGCCCCTCTCCGCCTTGGGTTTGCCGAAGACGTTGTCATCCTTTTTCAGGCTTTCAACCATGACCATGTAGGCGGGATTAAGGCACCCCTGTGTAACGGCTTCTGTCCGGATGGCCTGGATAATTTCGAAGATGTGCTGGTGGTGATAGACTCCACACTGCTGTTCGCAGGAGAGGCAGCCGGTGCAGGCGTATATCCTCTCTCTTATATTGTCGTCAGACAGGTCCAGTACTCCGTTAGAAACGCCCCTCGCTATCAGTATTTTCCCTGACGGGAAGTAGGACTCAAGCTGGTACATCTCTCCGGCAGGGCAGGCCGGGACAAATATATCAAGGACATCCTTACAGGTGCCGCAGTGTGTACATCCATAGAGCCATTCCTTCACTCCGTCAAGAACCATCGTTTCCTCCTCGGTCTGAACCGAATGGTCGTTATTACCGGGGCGTACCCCATCTGCCCGGATTCATGATATTATTGGGGTCAAGCATCTCCTTGACCCTCCGGTGTAATTTCAGCCAGTCAGGGCTAACTCGCTCCTCAAGCTTCCTTACGGCCCAGACCGGTGTCTTATATGGTATATAACCTGTCTCCAGGACCAGGTCAAGCTGTTCCGCACACAGGTCTTTGATTTTCTGGACCAAGTCGGGGTCTTCCTTGTCGTAGGGCAGCATCCATCTCAGCCCGGCGAAGTGCCCCTCATTCATGATGCGGGTATAGCAGGTACGGGCAATATCGTATTTATCCTGGAGTTCGCAGCCCTTTTTAACGGTCTCAAGCCAGGTGCTCATGGGACCATAAGTACCAACCCACATCAAACCTCCACCGGAACTGAGCACTCCCAGTGCCTGCATGGGAAATGCCGCCGTAGTACTGGGTATGGTATCGGGCCCGTGAAACTTGCTGTCTTTACACCTGTTCTTGACCGCTTCCTCGACGGCTTCCAGCTTGGCGTTGAGTTCGTTTTTGGTATTCCCGGTAATCTCTGCCGTTATGACGAATTCTGGCTCATCGGGCAGCCTGGGAGGTGCCGGGGAAATCGGTGCCTTTTCATGGGCGTAAGCCAGCTCGCCAACCTTGTTCAGGGCGAAGGAAGTACCTATAAGGTCGTCGGGAATCCGGGTGCGTATTATTGCCTGTAAAATAGCGTAGGCACCGTCCAGGTCCATCGGCATATAGGTCAGGGCTGTGGAATACTCTGGCCTGGGCCAGAGACTTACAGCCATTTTGGTGACTATACCCGTCGTGCCCTGCCATCCCAGAAAAAGGCCATCCAGTTCCGGGAAAGGTACGAAGGCCTGCCAAGTGTTACTTGCCGCGCAGGAGCCGATTCTCACCACCTCCCCCGTGGCCAGCAGGACCTCCAGTCCACTCACCCAGTGTGAGGCTGCCCCATATCGGAATGATAGATTATCGAGTCCCTGCACGAGGGCATTGGATATAACGCCGGTGGAGGGGGGTGAAAAGGCGTAGGTATACATCAGCGTGGGGTGGTTCTTATCCAGGTAGGCTTTTATCTGACCAAAAGTCACGCCGGGCTCAACCAGGGCGTACATGTTGGTCTCACTTACCTCTAGAATGCGGTTCATCCTTTTCAGGTCGACTATAATGCCGCCCTCAAGGGCGATGGCAAGACCCCCTACGTTTCCACCGGCTATATATGGGGTAACCGGCACCTTCTCTTTGTTGGCAAGGCTGATAATCGCCTTTAATTCTTCCAGTGTCTGCGGGAGGACTACCATGTCGGGCCAGTTCGACTCTGCAAATGTCAGGTCGTAGGAGTAAATATAAAGGTCAGCCTGATTGGTGGAAACAAACTCACTCCCCACGATATTTGCCAGTTCCGCAGCCACTGTGCTTTTAACGGCCTCTATCATTTACCCGCCACCCCTTTATCATCATTTCACCTGACCAATCCGTGTCTCTCAAGCTGGCTTCTTAAGCTTTCCCGGGCCGTATGCAGAGTAGTCCAGGTCATAGAATTGCTTGCAGGTAACAAAGTAAGCATAATGCACCCCACCCAGAACCAGCTTCGCTTCCGCAGCGTCACGGTAATACTTCTCGTAGTGGTTTTCGCGGACATAACCGTAGGAGCCCATCAACTCCATCCCCTTCAGGATAAGCTCTGATATTCTCGTGGTAATAAATACGTGCACGGCATGCCCTTTGGCCAGCATACTCACCGAGTCCCATGGACCATAAATTTCTTGATGGTCGAACTGATGGGACAACTCCAGAAAAGCGGCTCTGCCCACCGTGATTGTCGAAGCCATCTCACCCAGTATCATCGCCGCGTGGAGGTGCTGCCTGACCGGTTTACCTCCGGCCATCCTCTCTCCCGTGTACTCTAGTAGCACATCAAATGCCCCCTGTAAAATACCTGTGGCATGCCCCGAATTCATAGCCATGGGAGCAGACAGCGTATTCAGGTAGATAGCCCAGGCTAAAGGTCCCTGCAGTCCCCACTCCTTGGGCACCCTGACATCGTCAAAATAGGTGGAGGTATTGCGGTCACCCTGCATACCGCATTTGACCTCAAACTTGCCATGGGAAACCCCGGGCCAGGGTTCGGGTACATAAATCAGAGCAAAGGAGTCTATACCCTTCCTCGGGTCCATGTTACAGACCACGCAGTTGAGGTCGGATATGCCGCTATTCGATGCCCAGAACTTGCTACCGTTTATCACCCATTCGTCACCCTCAAGTTTGGCTCTCACCCCAATCGTTCTGGCCTCATTCAGTGCATTCTCAACATCAGTAGCGGACTCCGTTTCACTCATGTTGAAGCAGGCAACAGCCAGCTCATTGCCGGTGAACTTGGGGGCAAACTCAGTGTATACCGCTTTGGCCCATGCCTTCGCTGGTTCGGGCAGGGGTGCCATATACGCAATAAAAACCGGTGTCCACCCCCAGTCAGTGCAGGCGCAGTGCATACTTATGCCATAGTCGGCACGCCCTATCTGCTCCTGCTTCAGGGCTGCGGTAAGTATGGAACCCATCTCCAGACCACCGTATTCTTCCGGAATCATAGATTTCTGGCCACCAAGGTCTACCTGTATTTTCTTCAGGATGGGTGTGATTATTTCTTCATGGGTGACGTCATCGTCAATCTTGTCGCGGACAGGTATAATCTCCTTGTCAGCAAAATCCGCAAACATCTTCTGTATCATCCTTCCTTCTTCATCAACAAAACACTCCGGGTACTGCAATTTATACCACTGACTGGTCTGGTCTAGCATATTCCTAACCTCCTCTTATTGTTATTTAGGCCCCGCCGGGGGCAGTTATATATTCTTGATTTGCTCGAACTTCAAGGCAAGATTAGCCCCCGCCTCCTCTGGAGTCTCACCTTCGACAATTTCACATTCCACCTGCTTTTCGGGGATGAACATCCTTAACCTTTTACTCCGTCCGCTTGATGATATATCAACGCCCAGGTCCTGAGCTTGCCAGGTGGTAAAGGGTTGTTTTTGCGCTGCCATGAGCCCTTTGACGGTTGCCGAGCGTAGTTCACCGAGTTCATGACTGACCGTAACTAGGCAGGGCATCGGTAGTTCTATTATGTCATAACCATCAGCTAATACCTGCTCTACTCTGATACTGCCATCACTGACCTCTATTTTCTGGGCAACCGTGACGCTCGGGATGCCAAGCAGTTCAGCGACGCCCGGGCCTACCTGACCGGCATTGGTATCCGCCGCCATCCTACCCGTAAGGATAAGGTCATATTCTCCCAGTTTTTTAACAGCCTCCGCCAGTAGATAGGCGGTTTTGTAGCCGTCTATCTCCTTGAAAGTGGCATCCTCAAGGACAACCAGGTCATCAGCCCCTACGGCCAGGCACTTCTTTACTACCGCTTTGGGGATATTACTGCCCAGGCTTATGACCGTTATTTTACTCGGTTTTTGTTCCTTAATCCTCAGGGCAGCCTCCAGACTGTTCTCATCATATGGATTCAATACCGGCGGAACGCCCTGTCCCGGGAGAACGTGTTGTCCTTCGGGGTCTATTTTAAAAGTAGAGACCGGGGCTTCGGGGTCAATTACTACCTTGACGCAAACAATAATATTCAGCATATCCATCCTTCTTGAACAAATAGTATCGATAATCAGAGGTCTTATGGTGATTAGTCTCCGCCACATCATACATTTTCCTGAGTGGAAACGTCAACCTTGGCTGGAATGTCGTTTTATGTGGAAAAGAGGATTACAACTTGCTTTTACACAATTTCTGGCGTAGAATTTACGTGTAATTACACACGGGCAGTTAGCTCAGCTGGTTAGAGCACTCGGTTCACATCCGAGAGGTCGAAGGTTCGAGTCCTTTACTGCCCACCATACTGTACAATACATGGAATCGTATCCCGCTGAGCTCTGTACTACATTAGAATTTCCCCCCGAAAGAATGGTTATGTTGAATCTTCTTATGGTAAGCTTGAGATGAATTGCTTGACGGGGGAAATCTTCTCCACCAATGAGAAAGCAAGGATGTTGATTGAACAGTGGAGAAGGGAATATAATCAGGAGCGGTAGTACAGCGCCAGGAATAACTGCCCGTCGTTACTTGGGATAAGTCAATACTGTAAAAATAAAGGAAGAAGATAAATATACTTCAGTTAAGAAGCCTACGGTTGAAAGATTGATTGTCTTCTTTCAACCAGAATCTGAAGTTACGCTCTGAATTATGTCATATCGTGTCATCAAATCCACCTGTCGGGGATGCCATGGTGTATGTGGTGTTCTGCTTCATATGAAAGACGGGAAGCTTGTCAAAGTAACCGGAGACCCTGATAGCCCTACCTCACAGATGGTATCGCCCCTAGTGTTGTGAGTGCCCAGCATGGCTGGTGGTTTCCTGAAAAAGAACCATGGGAATACGGATTTACAGAGTCAAATGTTAATATGCTAACGCACGAGATGGCCCGTGACACTCAAACGGGCTCAGAACCGTGGCGCTCCTTTCTCTGTAAAATCTACAAGGTATAGAGATAGAACCAGTCTACGAAAAATTGTAGAGTAGAAGAAGGTGAAAGCTGATGATGGAAAAAGGATTTCACTACGATATCGGTGAATACAGGTGTATAATTTTTAGTGATGGTACGCTTGTAAGCCAAGACTTGGAGAACGAAGAGGTATTTGGCTTAAACTGTCTGTTTATTCACTCAGGAGATAATAAAATACTGGTAGATACCGGATGTGGCGATGTATTTCAACCTACCGCCGGGCGGTTAGTTAAAAACCTGGAGGCAGAAGGGATAAAATGCTCGGATATCGATAGAATCATTTTCACCCATGGTCATATCGACCATGTCGGTGGCAGCTTTGATTCACAGGGAAGGCCCGTTTTCCCCAACGCTCGTTATATAGCGTCGGAAAGAGAGTGGGAATGTTGGCTAACCCGACCGGAGAGGAGCGAGCTTCAGAGCATGTTTTTTAGTCCTGCTCGAAAAAACCTTCTGCCTGTCCGGGACCAATTTGACCTGGTGAAGGATGATGCTGAAGTATTCCCTGGTATTAAGCTCATGGCAGCCCCGGGACATACGCCGGGCAACGTCATAGTAGACATATCGTCGGATGAAAACCGACTTGTTTGTATCGGAGACATAATCCATTCACAAATTGAGTTCGTTAATCCGGAATATTTGGCATTATTCGATGTTACGCCTGATCAAGCAATAAATACGAAGGCTAGAATACTATCCGATGTTGCGGAATCCGGGGTTCTTGTTTTTGCCTGTCATTTTACGTTCCCGGGCCTTGGCTACATAAAGCACAACCAAGGCGTCTTCACCTGGCAGCCTATTTAATTGCGTCTTATTTTTGGTTATTAAAAGTAATTACTGATTTTGAATAAAGATTCTAATCAAAATTGAATAACTCAAGTATGTATTCAGGCAGAGTTCGACTCTTATGCAGGGTTTATCAGTCTAGCGAGGTAACCTTCTATGAGTAAAAGCAAAACCAAGATAGTACGTACCGTATGCCGGGAGTGTAATGTCCGGTGCAGTATGCTTGTGCACGTCGCCGATGGACGTGCGATTAAGATAGAAGGCGTTCCCGATTCTCCAGACTCTGAGGCCAGGCTTTGTTCCAGAACCGCAGCCGGTCTGGAGCGGCTTTATCATCCCCGGCGCCTGAAATTTCCTCAAAGAAGAGCCGGTGAACGTGGCTCCGGGAAATGGCAGAGGATTACCTGGGAAGAAGCTCTGGATGAGATTGTAGAAAAACTCATCCATGCTAGAGATAAATTTGGAGCTGAGTCCGTCGGTCTGGTAAAAGGTTTTTATGATAGGCACGCTGATTTCGTGTCGCGGCTGGGAAATGCCTTCGGCACTCCCAATGTTGCCAGTATCGATAATACCTGCTATGTTCCCAGTGCTGCCGGTCGCCTGATGACGTACGGTTTTGACGGTGCTCCGGATTTAAATGGTTCTCCTGAATGTATCATGTGCTGGGGAAGTGGCGCCAACCCTCCTGTTAGGGAAGGCGGTAAGCTGATAGTCGTTAATACCCTCAAGACCGCAGCCGCCAGGAAAGCCGATATCTGGCTTCATCCTCGTCCGGCAACTGACCTTGCCCTGGCGTTAGGTATACTGAATGTAATCATCAATGAGAAACGCTATGACCGTGATTTCGTCGAAGACTGGACAACCGGTTTTGACAGGCTGGAGGAACATATCCAGACGTATTCTCCGGAAAAGGTGGCTGGGATAACCTGGGTGCCGGCCGATGATATCGTTGCAGCCGCCAGGCTCTTCACCAGCTGCCAATATACATGTTTGATGAATGGGAATGCGAGTGAGGACACCTATAATAGCACACAGTTTGCCCGGGCAATCGCCATCATACAAGCCATATGTGGTCTTCTGGATATCCCCGGCGGCACCATCGAGACAGAAGGGCTAATTAAGAACGAAGCCACTGCCGACGATATTCTTCGCCATGAGTTACCCGTCGAAAAGGAAAATAAGAAGCTGGGTTCCGAGCGGGGATATTTACCACCGAGCGACCTGTGGTACTCGATTGGCGGTAAACCCGTGGAAATCCATCCGCAGCACCTTGTCAGCGCTATCCTGGAGGAAAAACCTTATCCCATTCAGGCGGTGGGGACTATGGGAAGCAACCCCCTGCTCACCTGGAGCAACTCGCGCCGGGTCTATGATGCATTTATGAAGGTCCCCTTTTTATTTGTGAGCGAACTTGTAATGACTCCGACGGCAGCTCTGGCTGATATCGTGCTTCCGGTGGCTTCCCATCTGGAAAAAGATGGCGTCGTCGTTTCGAGTTTGGGCTCAGGCGTAACCTTCCTTCAGGCCCAGCAGAAGGTGGTTGAGGTTGGAGAATGCCTGTCCGACCAGGAAATCGTAATCAGGCTGGCCAAAAAACTGGGACTACGCCGGTACTTCTGGAAGGACTTAAGTTCATATCTGGACGCGTATCTGAGGCCAATCGGCATAACGTTCTCAGAATTGCGGCAGAGGTCGAGGGTGATTACTTCGGCTACCCGCTACCGAAAATATCTGGATAAAGGTTTTAATACTCCATCCGGGAAAGTAGAGTTATATTCAAGTCTCTGTGCTGAATGGGGATATGAACCAATGCCTGTTTACCATGAGCCTGAGGAGACGCCTGTAAGCAGTCCGGAACTGCTTGATGAATATCCCTTGATATTAACGAGCGCACACGAAGCTGACTACGTTCATTCGCAGGATAGATATCTGGAGGCCATCCGCGGAGAGAAACCGGAGCCTCTGGTGATTATTCATCCTGAGACAGCGGTGAAATGGGGAATAGCCGATGGGGATATGGTTTATATAGAGAACAGGCGGGGTAGGATAAAACAAAAAGCCAGTTTGAGCGAAGATGTCACGCCCGGGGTCATCAGCGTTGGTTACGGCTGGTGGTTTCCGGAAAGAGATGTCTCGGAATTATATGGCTGGGATGAAGCCAATATAAACATATTGACCGATGATTCACCCCCCTACAGTCCCGAAATGGGTTCGCCAAAGATGAGGGGCTTTCTCTGTAAAATATACAAGGCCTGATGTTATGGATGTATAAAAAATTATATGTCCCGGTTCGTGTGTAAATAATACCTGAGCGGACTCAAGCTGGAAGCTCACGGCTTCCGTTAATCGGCTATCAGCCGCAATATAACGGCGTAACACCGCTGGCGGTTAACCTGTGAATATGCCCCCCTTCGCAGACGGGGCATTTTATCTTCTTCTCCTGCGAGGGGCTGCCGGGCACCGCTAGCTTGAATCTATGGTGGCACTCCTGACATTCATATTCCCATTCAGGTGTCCCTTCGTACAAATCAGAGCCGATTGGCGCCCAGGATGGCAGGTCCTGGACTTGAGAGTTCCCGCACCTGGGGCATTTTACCTCTTTCTCCGGTACGAGGTCGCAGGTGAGTGGCAACCTGAAGACATTACCGCATTGCTGACACAAATACATGTATTCACTCACCAGAATTTACTTCCCTTATTTAGCCTTATCCGGCTTCGGAAAGATATTTAGGTCGTTGTAAGACATCTTTATTACTCTTTTTCATATATACAATATATAACCAAAACGGGACAGGCGTTAGTATCATTTCCGGGGATATTCAATGCATAAATCAATATAAACATAATCGCTGCTTACCCCGTAATCACTCAGCCTGGACCTGCTGAGGAGTTCGCGTACCTCCGGGATGGTGTAGCTGGCCAGAATAGCCTTGGGCCAGTTTTCCCGATGTCGTTTGTTCATAAACCGGGAGACAAGCCAGATAATAGCTTTCCATGCAGGGTTCTGGTAGACTCTTTTGTTATCTCTGATAATGGCATGTCCGTTCTCTCCGGTCACCCTGGCTACCTCATCAAATACGGTTACAGGTTGGAACCAGTGATGCAATGAAGCGTAGCTGAACACCAGGTCGAAGGAATTATCGGCAAAGGGCAGTACCGCCGCCGTGGACACCACGAACTTTATCTTGTTTTCGACTCCACAGCGCCTGGCATTTTCCCTGGCTTTGTTAATCATCGCCTCTGAGATATCGAGTGCAATAATGTCAAAATGGCAGCCTTTAACTCTGGCCAGTTCAATAGCCAGGCGGCCGGAGCCAGTACCGACATCCAGCACCCGCCCGCTCCTTATTCCTCTACTCAGAACCTTCCTGACGAAGTACCTGTATTCAGGCATCATGTAGAGTCTGGCGCCCTTATCGTACTGAACGACGGCGTCCATATCGGCTATCGGTTCCTCAGGAAGGGGTATTCTATCACCCATATGGTCTCTCATCTTCACTATCCAGAAATCAGATTACATCCCTTTCAGAGAGGTATATATTCCGCCGGTGCCGCCGTAGACTTTAAGCCCGTATGATTCATATATAGGCAGGGCTGCCTCATAAAGATAGAGCATCCTTTCTACCGTGGGTGGTTCCAGGTCTTCGTAGGCGGAATTCATCATAGGGGTGAACGGCACTATGGAGCAAACCACCCCCATGGAAGCGGCCATTTCCACACCCTTGAGCATGGTCTCGTCGCTCTCACCGAGTCCGGCAATGGCCATGGTGTAGACCTCATTATGCCCGAATACATCAAGGCATTTCGCCCATACTTTTTTATAGTCGTCTATAGTGTTCTTCCCCTTCATAGGCATGATGTCTTCCCGGAGACTCTCATCAAAGCACTCGATGTTGCACAGGGCGGTAGTAGCGCCGCAGGCTTTACCCTCGCGTAGAAGCGACATGAGCATGGCGTAGTCGGTCAGGGGCTCGAAATTAAGCGTCATGGTAACATCAGCCTTCTTCTGTATGAGCCCGGCTGCCTCCACTATATCTTCCAGCCCCTTGCCGCGGGTGAGCTTGGTGCCGGTGCTGAGGGTTACGTGCTTCGCCATACCCTCTTTATAGGCGGCTTCGGCAACCTCGGCGACCTGAGCGGGGGTCTTGTCCATGTAGCCGGCCCACCAGCTCTCTATGGCGCAGAACTTGCAGCCTTTGCCGATTCTCTGGTAGCCGCAACGCTGGTTCAGTACGGAGCGGAGGTGGTCGGGTTCGCCGATAACGG
>CAZPQB010000042.1:0-11979 GCA_964588605.1 uncultured Dehalococcoidaceae bacterium
TATGAAATCAGTACTATGTTCCTCTTATGGTCTTTCGTTCTGGCGGTAGCTGCCGTAGAGCGATATGACAGAAATATTAGAGTTGACTTCGTAAGCAGCCGCGTCCCTAATATCGCACGGCATTTCATCTTGAATATAGCTGCTCCAGTAGCAGGTCTTTTTGTTTGCGTCATGTTCTCTTGGCAGGGCTTTGAAGCGGCAATGTATTCTTTGAAGATTGGCGCAGTAACCATGACAGCATGGAAAGTGCCGCTTTTCCCTATAAAGATTGTTATTCCCATCGGTTATGCTGTGTTGTGTCTGGTACTTGTAGCCAGATTGTATTATGGCGTCGCCTTACTTGCTCGCGGTGTAAAAGATAAGGATAAATTTGCATAAATTAAATATATAATAAGTTTATTTTATTTTAATTTCGCTTTAGTCATATTGTTAGTTTAATTCTGGGGTATTATGGACTATACAACTGCTGCAATTTTATGCGTATCTATAATGCTCTTCATGTTATTGATAGGCATACCCATTCCTTTTGCTCTGGGGTTCAGTTCAATCCTTATCGGTACAATCGCTTACGGTCCGACTATCCTTGAAAAGGTCGGCTCGACCACCTTTTATCTGATATATAATTTTGTCTGGACCCCACTTCCGCTGTTTACTTTGATGGCATGCATTATGGCTGAAACCAGGATAGGTGAGGATCTCTATAGAGCTGCCAGAAACTGGTTAGCACGTCTTCCGGGCGGGTTAATCAGTGCCAGTATCCTGGGTGAAGCCGGTATGGCTGCTGCCTTAGGCGCAAGCGCCCCCACTATAATCGCAGTGGGCAAAGTAGCAGCGCCGGAATTTGAGAGATATGGCTACAATAAAGGCTTCAGCTTGGGCGCACTGGTATGCGGCGGCGTCCTAGGTCCACTCATTCCACCCAGCGCTACCATGATTATCTACTCAGTTTTAACCAATGTTTCTCTTGGGCGGCTCTTCATCGCGGGGATTATACCGGGCATTATCCTGGCGTTTATGCTGGCTGCTTTGCCAGTGATCCTTTGCATTCGAAATCCACAGCTCGGTCCTCTTGCTGCTTCAGTGACCTGGTCAGAACGCTTCGGATCGCTAAAAAAGATCTGGGCAGTCGCTTTAATATTCGTCTTTATTCTGGGCTCAATTTATCTCGGGATAGCGACGCCTACGGAAGCTGGGGGAATCGGTGCCTTTATTGTGCTGATTATCGCTATTGTATTCTACCAGCTAAGAGGGAAAAATCTATACCGGGCAATGATAGAAGCAGCTTTAATAAATGCCATGCTCATGTTCATTTTTGTGGGTGCACAGTTCTTTTCATATGTAATAGGAACCTCCTCACTGGCAGAAAATATGACAAGCTTTATTGTAAATTCCGGGTTGTCTCCATACTTAGTAATAGTTGTTATTATGCTGGTTTTGATTATCCTGGGTTGTTTTATCGAAGGTATTACCATCATGATGCTCAGCATCCCCATATTTTTGCCATTAATTACAGCCCTTGGCTTTGATCCCCTCTGGTTTGGTATTCTCTACGTAACCAACATGGAAATGGGTTTGATCACGCCACCCATGGGAATAAACCTGTTTCTTGTCAGAAATACGTTTAATGTATCAACTGGTGAGCTTTTACGAGGAATAGCGCCTTTCTTTGTGGTCTTATTATTATTCCTAGCAATCATGGTGGCTTTTCCGCAGCTAAGTCTGTGGCTTCCAAGCTTGATGGTGGGAAGGTAAGTTCCTGCTGTTAATAATAACTCTGTTTGAATCGAATTGACCTTTACCCGAAAACAGCTTCATCATGACTTAAAGTCTTCCGGGGAACAGATCAGGAAGAGGGCAGATAAAGTAATTCAGGAAGCTTTAAACAAAGCACAGCATCCGTGTTTTCAGGTGGATTCCAACTCTACTCTGTCTCCCCGTCCTGTGAATTATCTGTTTACTATAACTTTTTATGAATATTGATTTTTCCACTTAGAAAAAATAAAATCAGGGTGTCGGTTTGCCCAGTGACTTAACACCCTGATTCTTTCAAAACTCCCCAAAATGGGCGGGCCTTCTGAATCAAGTAGGCCGTGCAGGTCTCGAACCTGCGACACCCTGATTAAAAGTCAGTTGCTTATACATACGGGAATGTTGCTTAATAATAAAAGGGCAATGACTAGCCCATTAGGCTCTCTGGTATTTTTATAGCTAGATCAACTGCTTTTTATTTACATTTTATAGAGGACAAACATTCAATGAGTTGATATATAAAAGCCTCATAACCTTCCATGAACCATGTTCCCCTACGAGTTATCAAAGGAGAGGGGGAGGAATTAAAAGAGGGGCTGGTGCCCCTTTTGCACCCCGCCGCCCCGGTCGCCTGTTTTATTTTCCCACCCAAGCCCACCCTCGCGTCGCCCGCGGCTTTGCCCGTAAAGGTTAAGCCCCACCCCCTAATTTTGGGGAGTGAGGAGGGGTATATCTGCAGGATTAGACGAGGATTATACGAGGGCGGCGGGTGGGAATAGATAAGAAAGAAAAGGATGGCACCAATCCTCGACTACTCGTAGGGGATTAGTCGCGGCAGTCAGGGCAGACATCATAGTCGCTGAGGGGTGTCCCCGAGGTCCTGGCGACGTATTCCACCTGCTTTTCAGGAGCCCAGTATCGGCCGCAAACAGAGCATTTCTTCAGCTTGAACTCCATCCAGTTATGGGGCCACTTTATTACCCTGGTGCCGTTTTTATCCTCAACGGTGATGGCACCGGTGGGACAGCTGTAGGCGCATGCACCACAGCCGATGCAGACATCCGAGAAATCTTCGCTGAATGGCGTGGTCATTTCCCTGTCCACGCCACGTCTTGCCAAACTGATAGCGGCCACACCGACGACCTCCTCGCATGTCCGGGCGCAATTGGCACAAAGGATGCACTTGTTATTGCCGGTTTGCCTGGTGAATCGCGTTCTGGTAACGCCGTGCTGGCCTGCCAATTCCCGAATTACTTCTGAGTCAGGGCACCTGGCCAGAAGGAGCTCAACCAGCATACGGCGGATTCTAATGATTCTATCGGTATGGGTCCTGACGGTAAGCCCTTCTTCTACCTGATAAATACATGAAGTGACCAGTCTTTCCCTGCCTTTAGCAGTCGTTATCTCAACCAGGCAGAGTCGGCAGGCACCGTAAGGGGCAACGGCCTCGTTCTCACAGAGGGTCGGGATATAGATGTTATTCTCCCGGGCGGCATATAATATCGTAGTGCCCTCTTCGGCTGTTATTTTTCGTCCGTTAATAGTAAGTTTTACCATTTCATCTTATCCTTACTTTACTTTTACCGCCTCGAGTTTACAGACACCGGCGGGGCATATTTTTTCATTGATATGGGCTTCATATTCGTCACGGAAGTAACGAAGGGTACTTAAGACAGGATTGGGCGCCGTGCTGCCGAGTGCGCAGAGCGCGGCATCAATCAGTGTGGCCGAAAGCTCTTCAAGGAGAGGGATATCCATCTTTTTACCCCTGCCCTCGGTAATGCGGGTCAGTATCTCCCGCATCTGACGCAGACCCTCACGGCAGGGAAGGCATTTACCACAGGACTCACCTTCCAGGAAGGAGACGAAATATTTGGCGACATCTACCATACAGGCTTTATCATCCATGACAATCATGCCGCCGGAGCCCATCATCGAGCCGGCTTTAGCCAGCTCATCGAAATCCACCTTAAGGTCGAGGAGACTCTCCGGTATAACACCGCCGGACGGTCCCCCGGTTTGAACCGCCTTGAATTTTCGTCCCTTAGGGATACCGCCACCGACTTCATAGATGATTTCCCTTAACGTTATTCCCATGGGGACTTCAACCAGGCCGGTGTTGGTGATATTGCCTACCAGGGAGAATATCTTGGTACCCTTGCTGTTCTCGGTGCCTATCTGCGCATACCAGTCGGCGCCGTTATTCATTATTACGGGAACGTTCGCCCATGTCTCCACATTGTTCAGATTGGTCGGCTGTCCCCACAGTCCCTGCTCCGAGGTATGGATGTATTTGGCACGCGGTTCCCCTACCCTGCCTTCCAGCGAGGCTATCAGGGCGGTGGACTCGCCACAGACAAAGGCACCGCCGCCCCTTTGTATTCTAATGGTAAAATCAAACCCGGAGTTGAGGATGTTCTTACCCAGAAAGCCATATTCCTCCGCCTGCTGGATAGCCCTCTGCATGTGTCTCACCGCCATCGGGTATTCGTTGCGTATGTAGACATAGCCCTGATGGCTGCCGATGGCGTAAGCGCCGATTATCATCCCTTCCAGGACGCTATGCGGGTTGCCTTCAACCAGGGCTCTATCCATAAAGGCACCGGGGTCACCCTCATCAGCGTTGGCAATAACGTACCGAGTATCGCCATGCGCCCGGCGAGTTGTCTCCCATTTTACCGCAGTGGGGAAACCCCCGCCGCCGCGTCCTCTCAGGCCGGCCTTTTTGACTTCATCTATTATCTGTTCCGGGGACATCTTAAGCGACTTTGCCAGCGCCGCATAGCCGCCGATAGCGATGTAATCGTCAATGGAAGCAGGGTCGATAAGGCCATTGTTGCCGATTATCAGCCGTTTCTGGAGCTTGTAGAAAGGCACTTCCGGTTCACAGGTCACCTTTTTACCCGTCTTGGAGTCGGTATATAGTAGTCTCTGAACCACATCACCTTTACCTATAGTCTCGGTCATTATTTCGGGAACGTCTTTGGGGCGTACCCGCTGATAGAAAATGTCCTTGGGTTTAATGACTACCAGAGTGCCTCGCTCACAGAATCCGGGGCAGCCGATACTTTTGATTTCTACTTTCGCTGAGAGGTTCTGCCGCTTGATCTCCTTCTGGAAGGCAACCGTAACGTCTTTGCAGCCGTGAGCCTGACACCCGGTCCCGGTACATATGGTAATAACAGTTTTTTTAGGGTCTCTCTTTCCGATAATTGACTTTCTCAGAGCCTCCAGTTCGCCCAAGGATTTTAGTTTTGTCACTGGTGACATCCTCCACTCATTAATTATAATTCTTCAGCATGGAACCGATTGCCTCAGGTGTCATTTCTCCATGATAATCCTCACCAATGATTATCATGGGACCCAGGGCACAGGCACCGACACAGTTAACCGTCTCCAGGGTGTATTTGAGGTCTCTGGTGGTTTCTCCAGTCTTAACCCCCAGTTCTTTCTCAATCCCCTCCAGAACTTTAACGGCGCCCCTGACATGACAGGCTGTTCCCATGCAGACGTTAATTATATAGCGTCCCCTCGGCTTCAGGCTGAAAGCCTTGTAAAAGGTAGCGACACTATATACTCTGCTCAATGGAACGTCAAGGCCTTTGCTGGTCTCTTCCAGTACCTCTTTCGGCAGGTAACCGCTTTCGGCCTGGATATCCTGCAAAATGTCTACCAGTAGTGACTTATCGTACTGATGCTTTTGCAGTACCTTTTTTACTTTTTCTTTGAGCTCTTTTGGTGCCATTTTTAGCCTTCTCCACTAGTTTTTGATATTCCAGTTCCACCCTTTCCTGAATCTGTTCAATTACATCATCACTCAGGTGGCGGAACCTGCCCTGCTGTTTGAGGTAGTCTTTCACCGGTCTTAATTTGGGCAGGTCAATACTCATCTTGTACTGGCCGTTCTCGACTTCGTACAGCGGAAACATCCCTGTTTCCACGGCCAGGCGTCCTAACCTGACAACCGTATCGGTAGGACTCCTCCAGCCGGTGGGACAGACCGAGAGGATATGAACGTAAGCCGGTCCCTTAATAGCGGCTGCTTTGGCCACCTTGTCCATAAGGTCAAACGGGTAGCTGTGGCAGGCGGTGGCTACATATGGAATGTTATGGGCGGCCGCAATCTCCGGTACATTTTTCTTCCAGCTGAACTGCCCGATGCTTTTCTTGCCGGCCGGAGAGGTAGTGGTGGCGGCACCGAAAGGAGTGGCCGATGACCGCTGGATGCCGGTATTCATATAAGCTTCATTGTCAAAGCAGAGGTAAACAAAATCATGGCCCCTCTCCAGAGCCCCGGAAAGCGCCTGGATGCCGATATCACTCGTAGCACCGTCACCGGCGACAGCCACTACCTTAACATCGGCGGGTACATCCCTCCCCTTTCTCCTCATAACTTTATAGGCTGCCTCAATGCCTGAAGCGATTGCCGCCGTATTCTCGAAGAGTGTGTGAATCCAGGGTAAATGCCAGGAAGTATAGGGGATTTGCGATGCAACAATTTCCATGCACCCGGTGGCATTGGCGACGATTACGTTGTTGCCCAGAGCCTTAAAAGCCAGCCTCATGGCAAGTGCCTCGCCACAGCCGATGCAGGCCCGATGGCCCGGGGCAAACTTCTCTTTTTTCTGTATCAGCCGAGGAACGTAAACTGCATATTTTTCCATTATTCCCTCACCCCGTATATCTCATATTCGTTTTCACTTCCTGTCCGCGCAATCTCAATGCCTCTCTGAATTATCTCTTTAAATCCGGAAACGGTAATATCCCTGCCGCCGAGTCCGGCCACAAAACTGACCACTTTTGGTTTCTTGTCCTGCTCATAGAGGGCTGCCTTGACCTCGGAGGCGACTACCCCTCCCGGTCCGCCGAAAGAGATGGCCCTGTCCAGCACGATAAGGACATCAGCATCCTTTACAGCCTGACGTAATTCCTCGAAGGGGAAGGGTCTCCATAGTCGCAGCCTTATCTGACCAATGTCGTTACCCTTTGCCTTCAACTCATCAATAGCGACCATGGCCGTCTCACTGAAACAGCCCATGGTCAGGAGGAGAACGCTGGCGCCATCACTGTGGTATTTCTCTACCGGCAGGTACTGCCGCCCGAAGGCTTTGCCGAACTTGTTCCAGCACTCCAGGATTACCTTTCTGGAAGCTCTCAGGTTCACTTCCTGCATCCATTTCGCCTCGGTGTAGATAAACGGCGGCCCGAAGTCTCCCATCGCTACCGGTTTATCCGGATTCAGCGGGAAAGGGTAGCTGTTTGGCGGGAGGAATTTGTCAACGTCAATTTGTTCCGGGAAAGTTATCGGCTCAATCACATGGGTCAAATAGAATCCGTCCAGGTGAACCATTACCGGCAACAGAACGCGTTTGTCTTCGGCGATACGGAAGCCGCAGATGACATTATCCACAGCCTGCTGACCGTTCTCAACGACAATCTGTATCCAGCCGGTATCCCTGACAGCCATTAAATCGGAATGGTCACCCCAGACACTCAGTGGCGATGACAAAGCGCGGTTGGCCACTGCCATAACCATAGGCAGCTGCATTGCCGAGGGAATATACAATACCTCATGCATGAGTTCCAGTCCCTGACCGGCAGTAGCCGTAAAAGTCCTGGCGCCGGCGGCGGCGGCTCCCACGCAGGCACTCATCGCCGAGTGCTCTGATTCTACCGGGATATACTCGGCATCAAGTTCTCCATTAGCTACCAGCTCTGCCAGGTGCTCCACAATGTGGGTCTGCGGAGTAATGGGGTAAGCCGCGACAACATCTGCATTGGATAGTTTAACAGCATCAGCGATGGCGATTGAGACCTCAACACCTACTCTTGTGGTCATTATTCCTCCTCCTCTACCATCGTTATCACCCTGGGCCAGCATTCTCTGGCGCAGATGCCGCATCCCTTGCAATAAAACATATTGGCCTCGAAATAGCCGTCCTGGTTCGGCTCGATGCACCCTTCCGGACAATAGAGCTGACAGATACCGCATTTGATGCATTTGGTGAAGTCATAGGTAGGTCGCTGTGAGCGCCAGGCCCCGGTTTCGTATTGCCGGGCACTGCCAGGTTCGGCCACGATGCAGCCAACCTCCAGGTCCTTCCATGTTATTTCACTTTCAGATTTAGCCATTTACTGCTCCTCTATGACAGCTTCTTTATAGGCTGTTTCCATAGCTTTGATATTGCGTTCCCCCAGCCTGCCGAAACGTTTTTCCAGCGGCGCCAGGATTGATTCTTTATTAATAGCTCCCGTTGCCTTGATAAGGGCACCAAGCATGGTAGTGTTGACAATAGGTACTCCCAGTTGCTCACGGGCAATCTTGGTAGCGTTTACCGTCACCACCGGATGTTTCATGTTGAATTCGGACTTTATCTGGCTGGCTGTCTTTCTGGTATTGATGATGACCATGCCGTTCTTTTTCAGTCCGGAGGTAACATTAACAATGGAAAGCAGACCGGGGTCAAGCACCACCACGACATCTGGTTCGTATATATCTGCCCTGATTCTTACCGGCTCCCGGCTGTCTATTCTGTTGAAAGCCTGTACCGGGGCTCCCCTTCTTTCCGGGCCGAAGCTGGGGAAAGCTTGGGCATACTTGCCTTCACTGATGGCTGCCTGGGCTATAAGTTCAGCAGAGGTGACGGCACCCTGGCCGCCACGGCCGTGCCACCTGATTTCAATAAGGTTTTTTATATTTGTCATATATTGCTCCATATAAACAAGTAACGCCCCTGGAGCGACTTGAACGCTCGCACCCAGCTCCGGAGGCTGGCGCTCTATCCACCTGAGCTACAGGGGCCAATTAGTAGAATAATACTATAAGTACATAAGTTTTGGCAAGAGCAATGTATCTCAGGCATACCGTCAGATGCGTCAGGCGGCTTATCCCCACTATGATAGCAGCAGGTAGTAGCTTGCATTCCAGAAATCCGACCCTTTTGACGATGTTGACTTTTTGGTATGATGCCAATAAAGTAGTTAAAGCAGGAATAGCAGAGGTACAGCGTGGTCTGGATAAAACTCGTTGTCTGCATATTGGTCATTTTCTTCTCCGGTCAAAAGGTTGCCAAGTATGGCGATATTATTGCGGAGAGAACCGGCATGGGGCAGGTATGGATGGGGGTTATCGCCATCGCGGCCATTACGTCACTGCCCGAACTCTTCACCGGCATAAGTGCTGTGACGCTGGTCAGCGTACCTGATTTAACCGTAGGCGACCTTATCGGCGCCAATGCTTTCAATATGTTTAATCTGGCTTTACTTGATATTTTCCATAGAAATGGTTCGCTGCTGGAAGTTGCCAGCCAGGCACACCGTGTAACCGGATGGTTTAGCCTTTTACTGATTCTGGTTGTCACTGTATCTATCTTTATCAGTACACGGTTTTATGCCATGCCTATTGGTTGGATAGGCTGGTATACCCCGCTTATTATCATTTTATATATTATAGCCGTGAGGCAAATATTCTATTATGAGAGGAATCATCCCACTCATAAAGAAGCTGCAGTCTATCAGGGAGATGAGTCACTAAAAAAGGTCTATATCTACTTCGGCGTATCAACGGTTCTTATCATCGGCGCCGGTATCTGGCTGGCGACGATTGGTGATGAGATAGCCCTGGTCACAGGCTGGGGACAAAGCTTCGTGGGCAGCCTTTTTCTGGCGTTTACCACCACCCTTCCGGAAATTACTGTTTCCTTCACGGCTATGAGAATAGGCGCTGTCGACTTGGCTGTGGCCAATATGATAGGGAGTAATCTTTTTAATCTGGCGATAATTCCCGTAACTGACCTTATTTATGTCAAGCAGCCTATTCTGTCCGCGGTCTCGGAGGGTCACCTCGTTACCGCGGCGGCGGTTATCGTGATGACATTGATATTTATCATCGGGCTACACGTCAAACCGAGAAGGCTTTTCCGGCTGAGCTGGTTCAGCGGCAGCTTGATAATTCTATTCATTGCCAGTACTTACATAAGTTTTATCGCGGCCTGAACTGGTGATATAATAACTAAAGCTTATAACAGGCGTTGCGTTAATTGGTATGACTTCTCAGTATAAATGACAGGCAATACAGTAATGCAGAAACTAAAAGCGGTTATCCTTGTCGGTGGTCCGGGGACGCGGCTGCAACCGCTTACTAATGACATACCAAAATCCGTAGTGCCGGTGCTGAACAGGCCATTTATGGAGCATATCTTCGCCTATCTCAAGAAGTATGGTATAGAGGACATAGTCCTGACATTGAGCTATCTTCCCGAGGCTATCCAGGGATATTTCGGTAATGGCGTCCGCTCTGGAGTGCGTTTAACCTATTGTTTTGAAAATGAACCCATGGGTACCGCCGGGGCGGTGAAGAATGCGGAGGAATACCTGGATAGCACCTTTTTTGTCCTGAATGGCGATATTTTCACTGACCTGGACTTAGCTGACATGCTTGCCTGCCACCGCCGTAAAGGAGCCAAGGCCACCATATCTCTTCACTGGGTGGACGACCCCGGTGCCTTCGGGGTGGTGGAAATAGATGGTGACCAGAAGGTGAAACGGTTTGTTGAGAAACCTCCAGCAGGCGAAGCGACAACAAACTGGATAAACGCCGGCACCTACGTCCTTGAGCCGGAAGTTCTGCAATACATACCGGCGAACAGCCATTATATGTTCGAGAGAGGGCTTTACCCTTGCCTTCTGGATATGGGCCAGCCTGTGTACGGTTACCCCTTCGAAGGTTACTGGCTTGATATGGGGACTCCGGAAAAATATTTCTCCCTGAACAGAGACCTCCTGATGTCAAAAACGAACAGCCATCTCTTTCCTCATTCAAGTTCAGACGAGGTATATTGTGAGCCCGATTCAATTATCAGTCCTTCAGCCAGAATTAAAGCGCCGGTAATGATTGGCAGCGGGTGCCGGATTGGTAAGGATGTAGATATCAAAGGACCCGTGGTCATTGGGGCAGATTGCGTTCTGGAAGAGGGGGTAAGTGTAGATAATTCCGTTTTATGGGATAATGTTTATATTGGTTCCCGTACCGAACTCAGACAATCCGTTATCAGCAGCAGTAACAGCATCGGAGCAGGTGAACGGGTCGTTAACTGCGTGGTTACGCCCTCTCAAAAAGCGTCATTACTATAGCGTTAATTAGCAGATAGCCGATTATAATGTAAGGAGTACCTATGGCAGAAGAATTACAGGAAAACGATAAGGCGAAGAAACAAAAGCCTCTGCAAATAACATTCAAGTGCCAGCGATGCAACAAACGTAAGCGTCTTGAGGATATGAGGAGTATTACCAGGTTCATACCGGTGCTTGTGGTATGCCGGGATTGTGAAAAGGAAATGCGCTAGGTATTACCTGTCATCGAATATTATTTACAGGAGTGGATTCTATGGCTGAGGAACTGGGGAAAATAGAAAAACCTTCAGTAGAAGAGCTTAAAGAAGGCAGGAAACTGTATTTTATTCCACTTATTTACCGTGGTGAGGAATCACCGGAGGATTACCTGGAGAAATTTAACAAGTACTGGGAACAGGTGGAAAAGCAGATGGCGGAACTGGAATCGAAGCTCGGAAAGGTTAATAGGATATATCACGAATTAATCCCGGCCACCGGCGAAGCTGGCAGCGAGGCAATTAAGGAGCTGTGTGACAGAGGCCACAAAATCGTCCAGGCTTGCCTGGACAAAGGAGCCCACCTGGAGGCGATTGAGGAGGGTGATTTATTAACGGAATTCATGGATTGGAGCAGGTGCCTGATAATAGGCCTGCAGAATCAGGCGGTGCTGAAGAAGGTCTATGAATACTATTTGGAAGTTGCTAAGAAGCGGAACGAGTATATCGCTGGTAAAATAGACCAGACGCTTAAGAAGGATGAAATAGGGATATTACTCATGAGGGAGAATCATCAGGTTCAATTCCCATCGGATATACAAATTTTCTATGTTGCCCCGCCAGCCTTGGATGAAATTAAACGCTGGCTCAGAGACCGTGAAGTAAAATCAAGTGAATAGCCATTACCTAGTCACCTTCATGGCATACTACCTGGTGACGGTGGTGACAGCATGTTTTTTACTCAGCGAGCATATACCTTCTTGGGTTTAGGCTCTTTGGTAGGCTGGGCTAAGCGCCTGATGTAAACGGCGCCACATTGAAGACAGGATACATAGACTCCTTCGGAATCGCGTTCCAAAAACAGGTCGCCGCCACAACGCTTGCACCCTTTGAACTTGACGAT
>CAZPQB010000042.1:12079-16221 GCA_964588605.1 uncultured Dehalococcoidaceae bacterium
GTTTTGACAGTTTGAGCGTAAAGAACTATAATTTGGCAGTTGACATCAACGTCGATAAATTGAGTTATAAGGAGGCCATAATGGCGGGTAAGTACGATAAATACATTCATCATCCACCCCATATTCAAATAAAGGTAAAGGAAGATAACAGCATCGTTTTCGACGGCCTGATGATAGGTCATCAACAGCTTGGCTATGGACTGACCATCGGTCACCAGTTTGTCAGGAAGCCTTTTAAATCAGATAATCCCTGCCATACCCATAATTTTGATGAGTTCCTGGCCTGGTACGGTGGCAATCCGGAAGACCCCGATGATTTTGGCGCCGAGGTTGTGCTCTACATGGGAGAGGAGCAGGACAAATACGTTTTTACCCGTCCAACGATGGTGTACCTACCACCGGGACTACCCCACTGTCCGCTGGAGATTACCCGTGTCGATAGCCCCATTATCCAGATAGAAATTATGCTTGTCGCCGAGGGCGGCACCCGGGAGCCTTACTTCGAGGAAGACAAGGGAAGAGTTGACCTGATAGAAATAGTGGACATGACACGCCGGTAACCTGGTGATACGGGATATAGGTTTAGTAGAGAAGTAAAATCAATAGCCCTGCCGTCATAGCTTAACGACAGGGCTATAGTAAACCAGGGTTACGTCTGACTGATATAGAAACTTCTTAAGCTACTCCTTTTCTCCACCTTTTTATGAGATACCAGGCCAGCCAGCCTAGCAGTATGACAAGTACGGCAAACCCACTGATAAGCCACCAGTTAATCCATAGCTCGCTGAGGAAGTCGCCTTCCAGCTCGCCTACCTGTACCAGGTATATACCCGGTTCATTATCAGAAATAGTGAACGTTATCCTTTCCGTCTCTCCGGGATCGAGGCTGGTCTCTTTTGTACCTCGTTCTATCCCGTTAATCAGCAGAACAGCTTTATAGGTCCCCTCCTGCCCTCCATTATTGGTTACGTCGACGGCGATAATTACATCTTCTCCGTTTCTTGTTGTAAAGGTAAGACTCTCCCACGTCTTGGTAACCGAGGGCGTGATAGACAGGTTACTTAGTCTAAAGGACGCCGGAGCGGGCTCCTGGGCTGGAGGTGTCGGCTCTGGTTCCGGTTCTGGCTCTGGTTCCGGTTCTGGCTCCGGCTCCGGTTCTGGCTCGGGTTCCGTAACCTTTGCCAGGATAGCGAATGTGGTGAAGTGGTTCACCGGTGCCGTAAGCTTGCCTATCTCAGCGACCACGCTGCTTTCAGTCTCAAGGTATATCCAGCCTTCAACAATGTCGTAGTATGCCGTACCAATAGACTGTACATTCTCAGGTAGCTCGTTTACGTCATAGCCAAGCGTTAGTTTTATGGGTTTATCAAACGTGGTCCCCGATGGCTTGAATTCATATGCTTTGCCTACCAGTACGGTATTATCAGGAAGCCCTGGGGCCTCTGTCTCTCTGATCTCCAATAATATCACCATCTTGCCTTGATTATCGGATGCGCCAGTACCTTCCTCAATTTCGATAAGGTGAGCTCCATCAGGGCTTGGTGCCTCCATATCATTTATAGGCCGGCCGTCACTTGAGGCTAATTCTTTCGTTATTTCTCCAAGAAAATCTACCGTGAAGTACAGTTTTAACGCAGCTACATATGGCCCTCCACTAGGCCCTGGTCCAGGAACACTGGTCCCGTTGCCCCTGAGTGAAACGATAACCGAACTCTCATTGGGGTCGTCGGAGTTTATGGTGAGGGTGCCGGATTGAGCCCCGGCAGCCGCCGGGCTAAAAACGAGGGTTATATTGGCGGAGGCATCAGGCAATAGCGTCTGGCCAGCTATGCTACTGCTGGTAATAACAAACTGGCTATTACTAACCGTGATGCTGCCCAGATGCAGGTCAGCAGTGCCCTTATTGGTAACAGTGACGGTCCTGGCCGAGCTTGATGAGCCGACCCGTATCGAGCCGAAGTCGATGGACAATAGGCTCACGCTGATATCAGGCAGGTTGAAAATAGGCGGCAAGACTATGGTCGATACGGTAGCTGAATTATTATGTGGTATGATATCAGTCTCATTGCAGGTTACGTTGGCCGTATTGAAAAGGATACACGATTCCAGAGGAGCCGTGACGATAATGGTAAGGTTCTCCGAAGCATCTACGGCCAGATTCGCGATATTCCAGGTAATTTCGCCTGATACATTACTGGACGAGCCGGCTGTCTGTGTGGCTGACTGGAAGACAGTGCCGTCTGGCAGCCGGTCACTAACATTGATACCGGTGGCATCAACAGGGCCGTAATTCGTAACGGTGAGCGTATAGGTGAAATTATCACCGGTGGTTACGGTGTCAGGGTCACTGGACTTGGCAATCCCGACATTCAAATACGGAGGAATTTCGATAACGGTGGTGTTTTCGGATACGGTGTTATCCTCAAAGTTTACCTCTGGATATTCGCCACCTACCGTGGCGGTATTTGTTATATTACCCGAGTATAAAGGCGCCGTGACGAAGATTGTAAGGTTTGCCGAAGCACCGGGTAGCAGGTCACCTGGTTCCCAGTAAACAGTATGATAATTTGAATTATAGGTGGCCTCAGATGGATCGGCTGACACGAAGGTAGTATCTGGTGGCAGGGTATCGGATATTCCGAAATACTCAGCAGTGTCAGGACCTTTATTTGTAACGATGACCGTATAGGTGATATTACCACCGGTGGCTACGGGGTCCGGCTCATCCAGTTTGGTTATTACAAGGTCGGAGTAATCGCTGCCGGTAATAGTGGTATTTTCCGATACGCTGTTGTTGTCCCACACAGGGTCCACAAACTCGCCTAAAATCATGGCGTTATTGGTGATAGTGATAACACCCGATACAAGAGGCGCCGTGACGGTGATGTTGAGGCTGGCTGAATCGTCTTTAGCCAGGCCTTCTGTTAAAGACCAGTAGATAGTGTCGACTGAATCGTAAAACGTGCCAGTTGTGGCACTGGCATCTTGATAAACGGTACCTGGTGGCAGGTTATCCCTTACGGTAAAGCTGGGTGCATCGTCGGGGCCGTAATTGGTCACGGTGACCGTATAGGTGAAATTGTCACCGGTTGCTACCGGGTCATCGCTGTCTGTCTTGGTGATTTCAACCTCAGCACCGCTCTCATAGGAAACGGTGGTGTTTTCAGATACGCTGTTATTAGACCAATCAGGGTCTGACAGGTCGCTGGAAACATCGGCGGTATTAGTGATAATACCTTGCTTTAGTGGCGCCGTGACGAGTAGGGTAAGGTTGGCCGAAGCGCCGACTGACAGCTCGCCGACATCCCAAGAAAGATTGGCGCCGGGTGTGATGCCGTATGTTTGGTAGTACATATTTAATAAAATGTCGTAGAGTCCGGGGAACAGCTGTTGCAACAGGCTCTCCAAAACTGACAGATCGGGAATGCCGGGAATGCTAGGGAAGCCGGGAATGCTAGGGAAGCCGGGAATGCTAGGGAAGCCGGGAATGCCGGGTAGTGAAGGCATTAATAAGCTAAGTAATTCGCTGAATGATGGCGCCTGTATGACGCTTACCGAGCCCTGGGATGGCATGTTTGACTGCAGGGTGACATTATCCGGCAGGTTATCGTAAACCTTAACGCCGGTGGCATTATCCGAGCCATTGTTGGCAACGACCAGAGTATAAATGAAATTCTCCTCGGGTATAACCGGGTCGGGGTCATCGGACTTGGTGATGACAAGGTCAGCCTCGGGTGGAGGGAAATTCACGGTAATGGTTTCATATGCTATATTGTTAGCCATGTTAATATCTGTCGCTTTGGCAGTTACCATGGCTAGATTGGGTAATTGTACAGGTGGGATTGACACACCGCCAGGTATAGTAATGTTCGATGAAGCGGTAACCGTCAGGTTAGCCGAGGCGCCGGCGGCCAGGTCACCGACATCCCAGTATAAGGCGGAAGTACCAACAGGGAGATTGTTAATGTCCAGTCCATATAGCACGAAGTAGTCCGCAGACCATACCGGCGCCGCCGGTATTATGGAGCCCTGAGAAGGACTGGTTGCCTTTATTACCGTATATTCTGTTAAGAACAAATCGGCGACAATAACATCGGAAACATTGGCGGAACTCTCATTGGTTACCGTAATTTCCCAGGTAA
>CAZPQB010000043.1:0-13496 GCA_964588605.1 uncultured Dehalococcoidaceae bacterium
TATGAAAGCCAATTACGAGGCTCATAATAAGGACTACACCGGAGTCTATAAAGGAAAATAAGGAGGCTGTCATGGCTCAGAAAAAGATATACGCTTTACCTAATATCGTTTCGCCGAACACGCCGGTAATTTTTAATCCTGATATCTGCGACGGGTGCAATACCTGTGTAGAAGTCTGCCAGGTAGACGTGTATATACCCAATCCCGAGAAAGGTAAACCGCCGATAATACTGCATCCCGATGAATGCTGGTATGGCGGCTGCTGCGTCAACGACTGTCCTCGTCGCGGAGCTATTAGCTTCAACTGGCCGGTACAGCAGCGAGCTTACTGGAAAGACAAGGCCACAGGCAAGGTATTGAGGGATTATCAATAACGTTCAGGCTGCCATATCATGCAGTGCCTGATCGCACAGGAGAGAGGGAGGTAGGATGAAAGAGGAGCGGAGCTCCTCTTAACGAAAGACTGTAGGAAGCCCTCTTCGTCAGAAGGGGGGCGAGTAGCTTTTGGGATAGATAGACGGTCAGGCTTTCTGCACCGGGAACTGAATTTCAGTGACATTTTCTGATGGGTCTTTGACTTTTCGGGGGTCGGTGAAATAAAGCTCGCGGTCGGGGCCGGTAATTTGATAGCCGTTGGCTTCACACCAAGCCATGAGGGCGTTGTAGGCTTGGCTGATAGTATCATAAGGACCCCTGTGGACGGTGCAAGCGGCCTGCTCCATACCGGTCAACTCGTATACCTTAACCCTGTCGGTTTCGGGGATATTTTTATTGACAGGCACGGCAATTTCAACGTCGACATCATGTTCTTTATACTCACCGTCATGGCAGAGCATGATAGCATGCCCGGATGGTTTGAAGACCCCTTTTTTAGCCAGGTATTTGTATATTTCGCCGAAAAGCGGCCCAACGTCGCCATAGGTGGGCAGCACTTCTCGAATAGAGGCGATACGCTGTGGTTCGACCTTCTTGATAGTTACCTGATAGTCTGGCATTGTCCCCTCCCTGTCAATTTGTTCCAGCAATTTCTCCACCTGCTCGAGGCGCCGCTGCTCCTCATTGAGCCTCTGGTTGAGCTCGGCTTTCTTGAGGATAAAGATATCTCTCATCTGAGATGAAGTAAGGTTATTATTAATCAGTGTGCCAATCTCATCGAGGGAGAGGCCGAGGTTTTTAAGGGCGACGATGTAATTGAGCCTGGGCAGCTGGTCAGCGGAGTAGTAGCGGTACCCGGTAAAGCGGTCTACCTTAACCGGCTTTAGCAGGCCGATTTCGTCGTAGTAGTGCAGGGTCTTTACCGTGACGAAGCTGAGGCGGGAGAAATCGCCGATTTTGAACATTGTGCTCCTTTCATGTTATTTCGAAGGCCTTCAGAAAGAGTATAGACCCTCCTGTAAGCGGAGAGTCAAGGGGGAGAGGATTGATATACCGCCCGGGCCGGCTCTTTGAGGTAAGGAGGGGCTGGTGCCCCTCTGAGAAAGCACGCAGGGGAAGGGATTCTACCGGACCAGGCGAGGATGATGCGAGGAAGGTAAATATAAAAATCCCCCTCTCCTTCATGGGGCAGGAACTGAAGGAGAGGGGGGGCAAAGGGGGTAGGGGTTTAGATGAGAATTCTAGTAGTAAAAGGCAGTCCTCCTGCCCAGCCAGTAGCCGAGGCCGAAGAGAAGTACGGCCCCGATTCCGAGCAGTGTGTATAACGCCCAGTTGGGGAATTCGGAGGAGGTGGCGGCATAGAACTCACCGGCGCCTGTCCAGGCACTTTCGTTGGAGGCGGCATCCACAGCCTTTACTCTCCAGTAATAGGGGGTTTCCTGACCAGCCAGATCCAGTTCTTCCTCTTCACTGAGGGTATAACTCGATTCCAGAAGCGCAGATTTTTCCAGGACTATGGAACCGGCGGTAAAGAGCTCATTGGAGGCAATCTGCAGGACATAGGTCACCGGCAGGCTATCATCGTTGACGTCTGCCCAATCGAAGAAGACTGGTGATTTCGCCTTTACTCCCATCTCAGGTAAAAATGGCGTTGGTGTCTTGGGTGCTACAGATTCGACCGTATAGGTAACCTGGTTGGAATGAGTGCCGTCAGTGACTGTTATGGTGTGTTTTCCATGAGTGCTGGGTGGTACTTCGAAGGTAACCATGAACATACCGCCGGAGTCTATCGGTGCCGTGGCTACTGTAATATCGTCGTATTTGAGTGTCGCTGTCCCACCGGGGGTGAAGCCGGCGCCGCCTATTCCGACGAGTGAGCCAATGGCGTCACTGTTGCTACTCATGCTGAGGTCAGTGGCTGAAGGCTCGGGCCCGGGTTCAGGTGTAGGTTCGGGCGTGGGTTCGGGTGTGGGTTCGGGCGTGGGCTCGGGTTCGGGTGGTGGAGTGACATTGAGGGTAAATTTGGCGGTCGCAAGGTTATCATCCCCGTCTTCAGCCTCGATATCGTAGACCTTGGCGGTTAGTCCCGCGGGAATAACAAACGTGGTGCTGAAACTGCCGCTGGTGTTCATATCGCCGACAGCTACCGACTGGTTATTGAAGTAAATAACAGCTTGTTCAGGTCTCCTGGCAAAGCCGGTGCCGCTGATGGTGACCTCGGTACCAGCTTCTCCCGATTGTGGTGTGATGATAATATCCGGCTCCACGGTAAAATCGACGTCAACCTCGCTGCTGCCTACGATGACGGTTATGGTATGGTCGCCGGCGGTGCTTTCGGGAATGATGATGAAGGACTGGAAATCACCATTGCTATCAGTCTTATCATCGCCGTCCTCAATGTCAATCTCATGACCGTTAAAATCGATTTCAATATCCTTTTTACTGATAAAGTCCTCACCGGTTATCTCGACAAAGGTATCCACCGGGCCTTCCTCGGGGTCAATCTCAACATCGCCGCCGCCGATAACGGTGAACTCGACAACCTCCCTGATAAGGGTACTGACTCCAGTTGAGGTTTCGTTAGTGACGGTGAAATAGAGAAAGTAATCGCCGGATTCAACATCTACATCATCCGCACCGTCTGAAAGCGTATCCGGCACGTCAAAGGTGACCTCAAAGCTGCCTTCATTGTCCTCTTCGACATCTGCAAGCGATACTACTATCTCGTAGTTTTCGACTTCATCGTCAATATTATCATTCACGTCGGCTTCTTCATCGGAGAAGTAAATTGAAACCCATCTTTCTACAGTATCGCTCCAACCCCAGCTTTCGCCGACGACAGTAATCTCAGTACCGATAGAGCCTTCTTCAGGGTCAACCTCAGCATCATAAGTATAAGCCAAGGCGGGTACGGCTGGTATGGCTACCATCAACAGGGATAAGATAATGGCCAGCCCTAAAATCCTGAGTGTTCTTGTCTTCTTCATTTTACTGCCTCCTGAAGCGGGTATTAGGATGACGGCTACTGTTTATAATTGTTTTACAATAAGCCGGTACTAATGTTATTAACGTTCTATTCAGTCTTTTGTTACCTCATATAAGGGTAGTTTCTAAAGATTACGGATGTTTCATTTTTTATCATATTACTATGTTATTAATATATTATTAACATTTTTTAAATTACTCTATGGTCTTTTAGTGCTATTACCTCCCGGTATTACAGGATTTAATCGGGTGGTTTGAGAGCGGTCCGCTTACCCACCCGGAAAGCGATATAGCCAACGGCAATGACGGCGATGCCAATGAGGGTATATATAAGCCAGCCAGGGAAGGTGAATGAAGAGCCAAGATAGAATGCCCACGGGGCTGACCAGCCCCTTTCGTTACCGGCATCGTCTGTGGCTTTCACCCTCCAGTAGTACGGGATATCCCTTTGGAGTTCCGGCAATTCCTCTTCTTCAGCCAGAAAGTATTCAGAATCGGCCACCCCTTTTGCGTCCAGTATGATGGAAGTGAAATTAAGGTCTGAGGCAATCTGGAAGCTGTAGGTTACCGGCGGGCTGAGGCTGGAGACGTCCTGCCAGTTAAAGAATAATGGCGTATCCGCCTCAGTATCGGATTCGGGCTGAAGGAGTTCTGGGACCGGGGGTGCGCTGACATAGAACAGCCTTGTGGCTGACCATTCGCTTTGGTTACCGGCACCGTCGATAGCTTTTACCCGCCAGTAATAAGGTACTTTTTCTCTGGCGGCGGGCAGGGCCTCTTCTACAGGCATGGCATATTCAGACTCGGTCAGTCCCGTTTTTACCAGGGCGATAGTGGCGAAGTTCTGGTCGGAGGAAATCTGCAGGGTGTAAACCACCGGCAGACTGGTGTCGGTTACAGCCTGCCAGTCCAGATAGACCCTGGCTTTGGTCTCGGTATTGTTGTCGGGTAATAGCAGGGCTGGCGCCGGAGGCGGCTCGGATTCTACCGTGAAGGTAAACCTCTTGGTTATGATGCCATCGCTGACCGTAATGACGTGCTCACCGCCGGTACTTGCGGGGACGCTAAAGGAGGTGAAGAAAGCGCCATTATTGTCGGCAACAGCTGTGGCAACGCGAAGGTTATCATAGTCAACAATAACGGTTTCTCCGACCGTAAAGCCGGCACCCTGGACAGTGAGCTTGGAACCGACGGAGCCTGCAATCTGACTGAGGCTGGCTCCGGCAGTGGCAATAAACTGAGCTTTGTGCAGGTTGCCGTGTTCGTCCAGAGACTTCACATCATACGTACCCGGATAAACTTCAGGAATGTTGAATTTGACCTCGAAATTACCGAATTCATCAGTCCTGGCGGAGGCTACCGGGCGTGTGCCGAAGCTGATAGTGACCTCAACCCTGTAGCCAAAGCCAGTGCCACTGACGGTCAAGAGGTCACCGGGGCTGGCAGAGGTCAGGTTAAGGGCGGTTGATGGTATCACGTAGAAACTGGCTTCAGCAGCGTCGCCATCGTTATTGACGGCGGTAATTTTGTGCTCCCCGGCAGTACTGTCGGGGACAGCGAACCGGTAAGTCAGTTCGCCGATGGTAGAAGCAACGGCGGTGCCGAGTTTCTCGCTGATAATATTATAATAGTAGATGGTCACAGTTCTGTCGGCGTAGAATCCCCAGCCGCTGAGGGTAGTCATCGTGCCGACAGGACCGTCGGCTACATCCAAGGCTACTTCAGTTTCTTCAACGATGAAGAAGTTCTTAGCCAGGGCATTGGTCGTGTTACCTTCAGCATAAACGTTAAACCAGTGTCTCCCGATTGCCGTCTCAGGGATGGTGAACACCGCGCTGAAACTTCCTGTCCCGGGGACATTCAGCGGGCTGTTGGGAATCTGAGTATCATCGAAGTATATTGAAATACTGTCACCCTTATACGAGTCGAAATTGGTTCCGTTTATTATGACCGTGGTTCCTACGGCACCGGAGGCGGGAGATAACGTAATTACCGGCGCCGCCCAAGCCGGCGTGCTCAGTACGAATACGGCGAGCAGGGGTAGAATTATGGCTGGTATCAGAAATTTTTTATGGTATCCTACAAAACATCCTATCATTGCCATATTCACCTCTGTGTGGAGGAGAGACTTATTTCAGAGTGTTTCCAATTACTCTTGGTTACCTTCCTTACTTTAATAATTTTCTCCTGGCACCGCGGCTGGGATTATAAGTCCCGGCGAAATTCTGGAGCATATCCTTGTTAATGAGCCAGGTGTTATGTATCTTGTGAGCCGGCAAATCTCCCTGTCGGCATAGCCGCTTTACCGTTTCCGGATGAACCTTTAAAAAACGGCTGGCTTCTATGACATTCAGATAATTATCCCAAACTGGCATGATATTCACTAAATAAATATTGCTTTATCAAAGCAATTCTATCATCCAAGAGCACGTTTGTCAAGTACGAGGTACTAAAATATGACAAAATCCAATTGACGGTACTAGAACAATTGTGCTAATCTCTCTGTGTTCGGTTTTAGAGGTGAGCGATGGATTTGGTGCTTGAGATTGGCGATGACGGAGTAGAGATAGCGAGAGTAGAGGCCACCGAACATGAACCAGATTTACCCCCGGAGTACTGCCACTACCGTGATGAAGGATGTGAGTTTGCCGATTCCTGCCTTAATTGTCCGTTCCCTGAGTGCCTTTACGAACAGCCAAGAGGGAGGCAGCGCTGGCTGAAGGAGCTGAGAAATAGAGAGATAAGCAGGCTGTTTGGCGAGGGCTGGGGTGTAAAAGAACTGGCATTGCTGCTGGGGCTAAGCCAGAGAACGATACAGAGGGCATTAAAGAGCAGACTCAAGGTTTCATCCTCGGAGAAGGGTGGAAACTGGAAAAAAGGGAAGAAATCGAATGAAGGAGAAATAAAAGCAGATGAGTGATACTATTCCTTCGCAGTTGAACCGTCTGGACCTGGAGAGGATTAAAGGGTACAAGGAACTGCTTGATTTTTACTGTGGCCGGCAGTGGGAAGGCCGGGAGAGACGCGGCGAAAGGCGCCTGATATTTAACTACGCCAGGGTTTTTGTAGAGAAAATCACTTCATATTTGATGACGGGTATAAATTTCGCCGTTGACGCCGTTGAAGATTCAGACGGGGCCAGAAATAAAGCCAGGAAGGCAGTGGCGGCTCTTTATAAGGTATACGAGGACAACCAGCTGGAGCAACTGGACCTGGAGACAGAGATAGACTGCGCCGTGCTGGGCGATGCCTGCTACAAGGTCATCTGGGATACCGGAAAGAAGAGGGTCCGGGTAACGGCTCCCGACATCCAGGGTATTTACGCCTGGTGTTCAGGGGACGATATTTCTCACGTATGGAGAGTGGCCTCAAGATACACGCTTGGCGCCGAGGAAGTCGAGATTGTTTACGGGGTAAAGCCCAAGAATAAGACGGCGACCATTGTTGAGCTGTGGACGGACGAGGACTTTGATCTATACCTGGATAATATCCTGGTGGAGGCCAAGCCTAATCCTTACGGCTTCATACCTTTTGTCATATACCCCAATTTACGCGAGCCCAAGAAGTTCTGGGGCATATCCGATTTGCCCCACATAATGGAGTCGCAGAGAGAGTTGAATCGAGCGATGAGCCAGCTTTCGCGGATACTGGAACTATCGGGTAATCCCATCGCCGTGCTGGAGAACGTGGAGGAGTCCGAGGACATTGCCATCAAGCCGGGGGCGGTGTGGAACATTCCCGAGGACGCCAAGGCCTACCTGCTCGACCTGCTGCAGGGCGGCGGCATTAACTTACATATTAATTATATAGACCTGATATACCGGGCCCTGCACGATTTATCGGAATCGCCGAGGTCGGCCTTCGGGGGTATTGAGAGAGACCTGTCCGGTGTAGCACTTGAGATTGAGCTCCAGCCGCTGCTGCAAAAGGTGAGGAGGAAGAGAATCATCAGGACAGCCGCTTATAATCGGCGGAACGAGATGATACTCAAGCTGCTGGAGAAATACCACGGCGAGGATTTCGGGGACAACCCTCTGCGGGTGGTGTGGGGTCCGGTGCTGCCTAAAGACATGGTGAGGAAGGTGAGCAACGAGCAGGTACTGGTACAGACGGGCATACACTCCCGGAGAACGGCCATGGATGAGGTGGGTGTCAAGGACCCGGACCATGAGTTCAGGCTGTGGCTAGAGGAGAGGGAGTCAATTCTCAGGATGAACAAAGAACTCAACGCTAAATCTGCCAGAAACGGGGCGAGAGAGGGAGCTTTACTGTCTCAGGCGGAAGGTATTGAGGAGTAATGAGGAGGGATGATGGTAACAGAAAAAGAACCAGAAACAGCCGGAGAGGATGAAGTCAGCGGTGATGAGTCGAGCATTCTCAAGAAGGAGAACGAAGCACTTGCCCAGGAGCTTAAGTCCAGAAATACCGCTTATATCAAGCTCGAGCAGACGCTGGCCAGCAAGGATGGCGAAATAGATTCTCTAAAAGAAGCATTAGCGGAATTGGAACGGAAGCTGGCGGAAACGGGCGAGGCTCTGGCCAAGGCAGTGGATGCTTATAAAGCCCAGGTAATACAGACAAATCCCGGGGTACTGGCGGAGCTAATAACCGGAGAGACAGTGGAGGAGGTTGACGAGTCCTTAAAGAATGCGCTGGCCCTGGTGGAAAGGGTCAGGCAGGAAATGGAGGCGGAAACCTCAAAGACAAGGATACCGGCGGGCGCTCCGCAGCGGGCACCGCTGGACCTTTCGGGGCTATCGCCCCGGGAGAAGATACAGTATGCAATAGGCGGTTCTTCATAAAGGGATCCGGAATACATAGCGAGGAACCTGTTCAGACTGTGAAATTTTAAATGTGAGGTGAAATAAAAAATGGCTTTAACATTAGATGAGGCAGCCAAGCTGTCAAACGATATGCTTTTGCAGGGAGTGGTGGAGACCATCGTCAAGGACTCACCAATCCTACAGAGAATGCCCTTCATTGAAATCGTGGGCAACGGACTGACCTACAACCAGGAGAAAACCCTGCCGAATATCGACTTTTATGACGTCGGCGATACCTGGGCGGAGTCCACGCCGACTTTCGAGCAGATAACGGCCAACCTGAAAATCATGGGCGGTGACGCCGATGTGGATAACTTCCTCAAGTCCACCCGCAGCAATATCCAGGACCTTGAGGCGGCGGTTATCGAACTGAAGGCGAAGGCACTGCGGGACAAATTCGAGGAGATATTCGTATACGGAGACTCATACACCAACGCCAAGGAGTTCGACGGCATCCGCAAGCTGATTGACACGGAAACGGCGGGCGAACAGGTGGTATCCATGGGCGGTACCGGGGCGACACTGACACTCGCCAAGCTGGATGAGCTTATCGATGCCGTCAAGGGGGGCAAGCCCGATATGCTGCTGATGAGCCGCCGCTCGCGGCGCAAGATAAATGCCCTGGTCAGGGCGGCCGGCGGCATGACCGAGACCGACCGGGACAGATGGGGCAACTTCGTGCAGCTCTGGGATGGGGTAGCCATCGGCGTGAACGACTGGATACTGGATACGCATGTCCTGGCTTCCGGCATAGAGACAGCCACCACCGGCGGCACCTGCTCCACGATATATGCTTTACAGTTCGGTGAAGGCGCCCTCTGCGGCCTGACCAGCCCGGGGCACCTCCAGGTGGAGCCGGTAGGACCGCTGGAGAATAAGGACGCTTCAAGGACCAGGGTGAAGTGGTACGTTTCCCTGGCGCTGTTCAGCTCGATAAAGGCGGCGGCTTTAATCGGCGTAAAGGATTAGTCCTTCCGCAGGAAGGATACATAACGGGAGCAACTATATTAATAAGTTAATGTGGGGGGAGGTGCTAAAGCTCCTTCCCCCCGAGGAGGTAAGAAATGGGAAAGAAGGAAATGGCTAACTGGCTGTGCAGGTTCCGGTTGAGCAAGTACCGGGAGGACATCGAGAAATACCGCGGCAGGGAAGAGGAGTTCCACAGGCTTTGCCGTCCTTACGAGGTTATCGAGGGGGAGGGCAACTGCCTCTTGAACACGGGCATCGACGAGATGTGGGACCTGATTACCGGGGCATCATCGAACTACTTCAACAACGCTAACGCCCAGATAGGCGTGGGGGACTCAAGCACGGCAGCCGACCCCAGCCAGACAGATCTGCAAGCGGCCACCAACAAGACCTACAAGGGCATGGAGAGCGGCTACCCAACGTCAACCAGCCAGAAGGCTACTTTTAAGTCCAGCTTCGGTGATTCCGATGCTAACTATGCCTGGAACGAGTGGGTGGTCAAGCAGGCCTCCAGCGCGATATGCCTTAACCGCAAGGTGGAGAGCCTGGGTACCAAATCAAGCGGTACGTGGACACTCGAGGTGGACATAACGCTATCATAACCAGAGGTTTTTACTTTGGAGAAGATAAATGCCACGACATATTCGGTGACGGCGTCTTCCGGCGATAGTATCGAACTGGGCGACCTGAGGGCCTCATCATTCAAGCCGCACGCCAGGCTCAAACGCTGGGACGGGGAATGCTGTCTCGGCGTGGGTCTCAAGACGTCAAGTGAGAAGCAGCCCACTATTGAGGGTGAAAGGCTAAACTGGCAGGATGATAAGACCGGGGTCAGTCTATATGTCCTTGAGCCGGATGAGCAGAATGAGCTCGGCGGGTTTGAGTTCGAGGTAACACTGAAAGATAAGCCTGAAGCCAATGTACTGGAATTTGATATAGAGACGGAAGGGCTAAAGTTCTACTATCAACCGGAACTGACCGCAGAGAAAATAGCCGAGGGTGCTTTTCGACCGGACAATACAGTCGGCTCTTACGCTGTTTATCATGCCACCAGGGGCAACATGCACAGCAGCCAAGAGACTGCCGAAAAATACAAGACCGGCAAGGCCTTTCATATCTACAGACCGAAGGTTACAGATAATGGCGGCAAATGGGTATGGGGCGAACTGCATATTGACGAGAAGGCAGGCAAGCTCACCATTACCATAGACCAGCAATGGCTTGACAACGCCGAGTACCCCGTAATCGTTGACCCGACATTTGGCTATACGTCAGCCGGCAGCGGTACTGAATATATAGATACTTTCGGCCCCTGGCGCAGCAAGCATACGATGGGAGCAAACGATGGTACCGGAGTCAGTATTTCCGCTTATCTGAGAAATAAAGAAAATGATACAGACCAGTACTACAAGTTCGCTATCTATCAGGGCAATAGCGTCATAGCGAACGGCGTGACTAACGAGGGAATTGTTCCTTTCGGCGAAGCTTCGCCAAGCTGGAGAACCCAAAACTTTCCAACCGGGCCGTCGCTAGCCGCCAGCACTGAGTATTACCTGGCGGCGGCGGGCAGTCAGCTTGGTGACGAGAAGTCACTTTATATCTACTGGGACAGCGGCGAGGCGAACCAGACGGGTCGAGATACTACGGATTACGGGAGTGTCTTCCCCGACCCGTGGAGCAATAACAGCCAATCTGCAGCGGTACTCTCTATCTACGGCACCTATGAGGAGGGGGGTGGAGTGACAGAGAAAGCGTCCTCCGACTCTGGCTCGGGTGCAGATGACGAGGCTTCAAATAATCCAGCAGCGACAATTAGCGACTATGAATCCGGGAGCAGTGCTGAATCTAAATTGTCAGGTAATCCGGCAGCCATGCTTAAAGCGGGTGAGACCGGTGCCGGAGATGAGGAGAAAACAGGCTATCCAGCCGGAGAGCTAACTGGTCTGGAGGTCGGGGAGGGGGGAGATACCGCTGTTTTAATGGTTGTGATGATGGCCGCCGGTGAAAGCGGTAGCGGGATTGAGACAAGCTACCTTGACATAACGGGTTACATCGCCAAGGTAAGTTCCGACAGCGGTAATGGTATTGAGGCCGACTTTGTTATCGTTGCCCTGATAAAGGGCTGTGAAACGGGCAGCGGCGCCGGGGCACTAAAGAACAGGGCGATGGCGCTGGATGAATCTGCCACCGGGGCTGAGTTATCGATTACAGTAGTGGTATGGATGGCTGTCGATGGCGGGTCCGGCGTTGAAGTGTCTAATGTGATTCCCGTTTTCTTCTCGGGCGATACAGGGCTTGGTTATGAGTTCAGCATGGCAGTGAAAGACATCCGGGGTGGCGATGGGGGCTTCAGCTCAGAGGCCCTGAAAGCCCTGATAGGGACAGTGAATTCCGGCTATGATATGAGATTGCACGGCCGGTCAGGCCAGGTGAAAAAGCCATCCAGGAGAGTAAGAATGCCATCCAAGGGGGTTAACATATGAATTTAGCAGAGATGATAGACGTGGTGAGGAAAGACTTACACGATGAAGACAGCGGTAATTACCGGTGGGCGGATGAAGAGCTTGCCAGGCATATCGGGCGGGCGGTACGGGAGCTTTCGGAGAGGGTGCCGTTACCGGCCAGGGCGACCTTGGCTACTACCTCAGGCTCGAGAGAGCTCGATATATCCAGCCTGTCCGGAAGGATAATGGTGGAAGCCGTAGAGTACCCGATAGGCGAATCTCCCCCCGAATATCAGCGGTTCTCCATCTGGGGTGATATGCTGACGATAATAAGCGGCAGCGAGCCCGATGGTTCCAACGGCTACGTGTACTACGGTGCAGTGCATACTCTGGACAGTGAAGGTTCGACGATCCCGGCTAAATACGAGGATCTGGTGGCTGCAGGGGCCTGTGGTTACGCCATCCTGGAGCGGGCGGCCTATACGATAAACAAGGTCAATGTGGGCGGAACGAATGTGCCCAGGGAGTTCAGGCTCTGGGGGAGTGAGAGGCTAGCGACTTTTCAGGCAAGGCTGAGGAGACTGGGCAGGCGACAGAGGGTAAGAGTCCAGCAGATTTTCGAGTCAGATTAGCCGTAAAGAGGGGATGAAACAATGAGAAGCCTGACAACAACGCTACTGGCGGCCCAGAAACAGGCTACAGCGATTCCATATGTAAAGGTAACGGCAACCAATAAGATTGCCGGGGTGGTCAGGTATGACTGGAGTCAGCTTTACAGCGGCTCCGAGGAAGAAGGTTATCATGCCCTGACCATGCCCGGTGACGGCTCTCTAATAAGAGTAAGGATAACGCCGCCTGCTGATTCCAGGAAGCTCTACCGCCAGCGGGTAAGCGACCCCGATACCGAGAGCGACTTCAGCCAGTGGGTCTATACCGGACAGTACAATGCCCTCGCGGTGGCGGCGGCTTCACTGGGAGCCGAGGTCTCTATTTTCTGGATAAAGTCCAACCGGGAAATCCGGTGTATCAAGAGTACCGATTACGGCGTCAACTGGGGCAGTCCCGAGCTTATCGACTATACGCTGACCACTTCCGTCGGTGGGCTGGCGGTGGCCTATAAGCCGGGCGGCGACCTGGCTATATTCTTTACCGACCAGTCGAGCCTCTACGTCAAGAGAAAGATCAGTGGGGAGTGGCAGACGAAATCGTCCTGGGATAAGGCTACGGGCGATTTATCCGGTGTCGCCTGCGTCTACGACAGCGACTGGAACCTGATGGTTACCGGAAAGGATGCATCCGGCAACTTTAAACTGTGGAGTCTAATCTATGGAGACGGCGGTGATGTACCGGCTGGTAACTGGTCAGACTTAAGAGAGCTTACCTCGGCGCCGGCGGGTGGCGATTTCGAGTTTCAGCAGCCGTTCCTGGATAAACCGGATGTCTACCGTTGTTTCTTTGTTGAGAAGTTCACCGGCACCGAAGCCTGTAACCGCCCGTTCTGGTCTCATTCCATTATTGATGCCGAATATATTGACGGTTTGTGGCGGGAACCGGTGCCGTTTAATCTATCCTCGGAATACGGCCTGGCCATAGCTCATCATGGTGATTATGTCTGGTTGACCGGTCCGGCGGTGGTATATAGAGCCGGACTAACCGCCAGTAGCCTCGACCTGACGGCTGATGTTGTGGGGGTGAGGCAGGAGCTGGGGGAGAGCACGGGCAAGCTGGCTGTGGAACTGAGGAACGATGACGGACGGTACGCAACGCCGGGGCAGGGTAGCCTGACTGTCCTTGATATCGGCTGTCAGATTGAGTTCAGTCCCGGCTATGTTACTAACAATGGTAATGAGTACAGTCCCGGCCAGACATTCGAACTTGAGGCTTATGAGCATATAAGCTC
>CAZPQB010000043.1:13596-15963 GCA_964588605.1 uncultured Dehalococcoidaceae bacterium
CGATACGGGAGGGCAGGTACCGCCGGGAAGCATCGGGTATGAACCGGGTGCAGGTGGAGGGATACGACGCCGATAGCAGCGAGTTGATTCTGGTCAATAGCTTTGACTGGAATGAAATAGGCAGGCTCTATGACCGGCTGAAGCAGGTTGATGATAGAAATATCGGGACGGTGGATGAAGCCAGCGAGCGTGGTGAGGCTTATCTAAGGGAGGCCGAGATAGCCGCGGCCGGCGGAAATATACTGGTACCGGTGAACTGCGGTCAGCAGCTTTATGACGTTATTGATGTGACCGATGCGTCGGCAGGTCTGTATTCGGAGAAGAAAAGGGTACTTGGCATGGTTCTGGTCTATAATCCTCAGCGGGGAGAATACAGCCAGCGTATATGGCTGGGCGCAGTATAAGCCTTATTGGGAAGGAGTGACCGAGATGAGATTGAAAAAAGCGGAACTAAGGAGTTTTAATTCCGGCAATTACACGGCTACGGTGCGGCTCGCCAGCAGTTACAAGGTATATCTGGAGGATATTTCTGTTGCCAGGAATTTACCTTCGGCGGAGATGGTTACCGGCCGTAAGGTGGCCGTACTTTTCTTTGATGAGCATAATCCCAGGGAAGCGGTGGTCGTGGCTGTCTATACCTGAGACTAGGATTCGCTCAGCTTGTTGTTGAGCTGGTTAATGGCACCCAGTATCTCTTTCTCGGCAGCAAGCGCCTCAGTAACGAGTGCCCGGCGGCCGAGGGGGCGTTTTGGTCTGGCGGCGGGCGGCTCAGGGGGGATTGGCCGGTGACCGTGTACGTATCGTGTACCGCTCGAGTAATTAACAGTATGTGGTATTTCTCTCCGTGCAGTGGATGCCAAGGTAGAGAGTGGCCGATGACCTTGCACGTATGGCGTATCGCCGGAATGCCTGATAGCCTGAAGTATTTCCTTCCGGGCGGCGTGTGCCGCGGCGTCCCTTTCCTGACGATTACGCGCACATCCCGGCGGAAATTGAGTCTGGTCCTTTTCAGGCATTTTAGGTACCGGCTCGGTGGCTGGTTCTTCAAAGCTGAACATCCGCTTCTCCGGTGCCGGCGCTGGCGGTTCTATTTTCCAGTGTGGTGTTTCCCTTCCGGGTTCCGGTGGCTCCCTATTGTCCATGAAACGCATCAGGGCGAGGTTCTGTTCGGCGGCGCCTTTCTTCAGTTCATGTGAAGCTTCGTTCAGTCCCTGTATAGCGCTGGTATGACTGGACAGATGCTGGGCATAGTCCGTAATAGCGGTGGCGAACTTACCCAGAGCCTCCTCTGTCGCGATCATCTTCTCCTCGGTCGCCGCTATCTTGCTCGTTATCATCCAGTTGATACGCTTTTCTTCATTGATTACCGGACTGAATATCCGCCGGTGAAGTGCTCTCAGGCTGCGGCCTATCTCTTGGCTATAGAGGAATAAAGCAAGCAGGGTGAAGGGTATGACGATAAATGCTATGCCCTGCTGGCTTCCCCCCATAAAGAGAAATCCCGCAATGCACGATGCCGTAATGAATATCAATCCAAGAGCGCGTTTCATAGCATCAGGTCACCTTTTATCTCTGGATAACCTCACGTTATTTCAGGTTAATTCACCTATAAAAGACTTGAGACGTTCCATGAGGTTATCTTTAAATTCGTTAAACTCTTCTTTGGTTACGTATTCGGCGGATGTCCCGCCTACCCTGGCGGCACCGCTGATTATCGAAGGCAGGCTCCTCTGCGCAGCTTCAATCAGGGCCCGGGACTGGTCATTGGCGACCAGCTTGTTCAGTATCAGCCTCAGATTACGCCGGATATTCTCTTCGTTGATGTCCAGTTCGGCGGCTACCTGCTCGATCTCCTTGCCGGCAGCGATGCTCCTCAGAATCTCCGACTCCCTCGGTGTGAGACTGGCCAGGAGGTTATCAAGCTGCTGGCTCAGGGTGGCCAGGTCCTCAAATTCCGCCATAGCTTTTGAGGCCAGACCCGGTATCAGCAGGGCTTCTATTATGGGGTGGCTGCCCTGGGCCACCACCCTGATGATATCCAGCAGGTATTCGGGGTCGGAATCCTTGTTCAGACAGGCACTGGCGCCGCTTTTCATGGCGGCAAAGAGAAGCTCCTCGTCACTTTTTTCCATGATCAGGATGACTGATACCGACGGCAGGCTGCGCTTGATGCGGCGGGTTATCTCAGGGCCGGTATATTTGCCGTTTATCATGCTCAGGACGGCTATATTGGGCGGGTTGGCTTCAATAAGGATAAAGGCCTCTTCGTTGCTGGTGGTCTCGCCGATAACCTCGAAATCATCCTCGCCCGAGAGTATGAAGTGGATGCCCTCTCGGAAGAGAACCTGGGGGTCTGAGAGAAAAATT
>CAZPQB010000044.1:0-15838 GCA_964588605.1 uncultured Dehalococcoidaceae bacterium
GATATCACCGAAGCCTTCGCGTTTGGCCAGCTTCTCCAGCATGGCTACGATGGACCTGTGGTTGCCCCAGGTCATTTCAAGGCCATCAGTATCATTTTTGGTAATGACTCCATTCTCGTAACATTCGATGGTAAAGGCGATACAGGCCCCGCACGATATAGTATCCAGTCCATAGCGGTTGCAGATATCATTGGCCTTGATGATAGATGCCAGATTTTTATTGAGACAGTTGGCGCCAAACATAGCCAGGGTCTCGTACTCAGGCTTGTGGGCACCTGCCTCGTATTTATATTCGCCAGTTCCCGCCTTCATGATACCGCCGCAGGCAATGGGACAGTGCCAGCAGCCATATTTCCTTTCCTGCTGGGCAATTACCGGTTCACCACTGATATCTTCATAATTAGGAAAGTCGATAACCGCAGTGCCCGCCCAGTTCTTGCAGGGGGCATCATCACCCTCACAGCTCATATTGAAGAGGCCCGGCGTACCGAATGAGCTTATGAAGTTAAACCGGGGGCCCAGATTCGCCATGTGCTTCTTTCTCATCTCACTGGCCTTCTGGGCGTCGGCCACGGGCACTTTCGCGTTGCCTTTTATCGCGATTGCCTTTAGCTTCTTGGAACCCATCACAGCGCCCAGGCCGGAACGTCCGGCGGCACGTCCCTTGTTGTTCATTACAGCAGATACTAGGGCAAGTTTCTCCCCCGAAGGACCGACACAGGCTATCTCCACGTCCTTCCCCAGTTCTTCTCTGATGATATCCTGGACGTCGAAAGTGTCCTTGCCCCAGAGGTGGGCGGCGTCCCTCAACTCGGCTTTGCCGTTATCAATGAAGAGGTAAACGGGCTTGTCCGATATGCCGGTGAAGAAGACGGCGTCGTATCCGGCAAATTTCAGGTGTGGGCCAACATTCCCGCCCGAATTGGCCTCACCCCAGCCTCCCGTCAATGGCGATTTCCCCACCATAACGTAACGGGAACCACCGAGGGCATCGGTACCGGTGAGTACGCCTGTGGTAAGACCCAGGATAGCGTCCGGGCCCAGCGGGTCCACACCCGCCTTCTGGCGGCTGAAGAGGATTCTGGCGCCCAGACCGTAACCTCCCAGGAAATCACGGCCGAGCTTTTCATCAAGTGCCTCTTCCTTGATCTCTTTTTTGGAAAGATCTACCCATAAAATCTTTCCTACAAATCCGTGAGCCATGCAATACCTCCTTGTTTCTTAATAAAAATCTTGAATCGTAGTTAATTAAGATAAATGGCCTAACCACATTAACCATCTCGTACTATTACATATCCGTGCATTAATTGTCAAACATTTCAGTAATTCCGGCACACAGGCAAGCTGAATTGACGTTAAACTGGCTGCGATGTAAAATCAGTCCCAGACAGGAGGCAAGCTGTATATTAGGAGGTAGATATGTCGCCCGTATTACAGGACAAGGTAGCTATCATCACCGGTGCCGGCCGCGGCCTCGGGAAAGCTTTCGCCCTGAGGTATGCCGAGGAAGGTGCCAAGCTGCTCTTACCCGATATCAGCCTGGAAAGGGCTGAGGTTACGGTCAAAGAGATAAAGGCTAAAGGCGGCGAGGCCTTGGCCATGGAGACTGATATCTCTGACGAAAAAGCCACCCTGGAGATAGCGGAGAAGGTTATCCAGAAGCACGGCAGGGTAGACATCCTGCTCAATAATGCCGCCATATACTACGGAGTTAAGAGAAGAGACTGGAATGCCTGGACAGTTAAGGACTGGGACCGTATGTTTGAGGTAAATGTAAGGGGCACCTGGTTGTGCTGCAAGGCGATTGCCCCTCTCATGGTAAAGGCAGGCAAGGGGAAAATTATCAATATCGCCTCGGATGTGTTCAAGGTGCCTGCTGCCCATGACCTTCTTGCTTACGCCTGCAGCAAAGCAGCGGTCTACGCTCTGACTCAAGCACTGGCCCGAGCCCTGGGCCCCTCTGGCATTAATGTTAACAGCATCGGCCCAGGATTCACGGCGACCGAAGCCAGTCTGGGACAGGACGGCAATAAAGCAGCCTTTGATGCCACTATCGACATACAGTGCCTGAAAAGGCGTGAGGAGCCAGCCGACCTGCCGGGTACGGCTGTGTTCTTAGCTTCGGCGGATGCGGATTTCATCACGGGACAGTTCATCATCGTCGACGGTGGCAGCATGATGATGTGAAGACTGTTACAAATGATTATCCACTAAAAATGCAAAGGAGGAAACCACAATGTACAAAGGCGGATACGCAGGAAAGATACTGAGAGTAGACCTGAGCAGTCAATCATCTAAGGAAGAAGAAGTCTCCGAGAAATTAGCCAGAAATTACCTGGGGGGCGCCGGTTTTGCCATAAAATACCTGTATGATGAGCTAAAACCGGGAACTCCAGCCCTGGGTAAGGACAATAAACTTATCTTTGCGGTCGGCCCCCTGACGGCCACCGGGGCCTCCTGCAGTAGCCGGATGGCTGTCGTGGCCAAGTCCCCGTTGACCAACGCCGTTGGGATGGCGCTTGCCGGTGGCCATTTCCCGGCCGAGATGAAAAGGGCCGGTTATGACATGATAATCATTGAGGGCAAGGCGGAAAAACCGACCTACCTTGACATCAACAATGGTAAAGTCCGCTTCAGGAGCGCCGGGAAACTCAGCGGCATGATGACTACTGACACACAGCTTTTTATCAAGGAGGAACTCGGCGACCATAACTATCGTATCGCCTGCATAGGACCGGCCGGTGAGAGGCTTGTATCGATGGCCTGCATCGTCAACGAACGCCGTGCCGCTGGCAGAAAGGGACTGGGAGCCGTTATGGGCTCTAAAAACCTGAAAGCCATCGCCATACGCGGACATAAAAGACCCGATATCGCTAATGCCGATAAATTCAAAAAAGCCCGCCAGGCTATGAATAAGGCCATGAAAGACAGCGCTGTGCTCTATCCGGCCTTTGCTAAAGCCGGTACGCCGATGGTGGTTGATGCCACCAGCGAAATGGGAATTTTCCCAATCAAGAACTGGTCGGCGACTGGGGAGGTCAACATGACAAAAGACCTCGGCCTTGATGCCCAGCATAAAATGATAGTAAATAAGTGCTACTGCGATGACTGCCCGGTGGGCTGCAGTCAGGTCAAACTGGTCACGGCAGGACCTTATGCCGGCTACCTGAGCGAAGGCCCTGAATACGAGACGACATATTCAATGGGCAGCACCGTGGGCGTGGGCTATCTACCCGCCGTAATTGCCGCAGACAGGCTTTGTGATGAGTATGGCCTCGACACCATGTCCGCCGGGGTCTCCATTGGCTTTGCCATGGAACTCTACGAAAAAGGCCTTCTTACCAAGAAAGATACCGACGGCCTGGAGTTGAAATTCGGCAGTCATGAGGCCTTAATAGAGATGCTGCGGCGTATAGCTTATCAGGAGGGGCTGGGGGCGTTGCTGGGGCAGGGTACCAAGAAAGCAGCCGAGAAAATAGGCAAAGGCTCCGAGGCATACGCCATGAATATAAAGGGCCTGGAGCTTCCTGCCTATGATGTCAGGGGAGCCAAGGCACACGGACTGAACTACGCTACCGCTTATACCGGGGCTGACCACAACCGGGGCTACGCTTTCCAGGAAATATTCGACATCCCTGTTCCGGAAAAAGTCGATAGATTTGCCATAAAGGGAAAGGGCAAGCTGACTAAATGGAACCAGGATGTCCGCTGCGTCACCTGTGATTGCGCCACGATGTGCGCTTTTCTCCTTGATATGGCTGTACCTGACATAGCCTGTCAGAACACGGCTGACCTGGTGAACGCCGCTACCGGGATGCGCTTTAGCGCCGATGAAATCCAGAAAATCGGGGAAAGGATAAATAATGTGGCCCGTTTGTTCAATATCGGCGAAGGCTTCACCCGCAAGGATGATACGTTCCCCAAGCGTATTATGACCGAGGCTATCAAGGCGGGGGCTTCCGCCGGGCAGCTTATCAGTCAGGCAGACCTGGATACGATGCTCGATGAATACTACTCGGAACGCGGCTGGGATAAGGCTGGCAACCCGACGGATACCAAGCTCAAAGAACTGGGGATAAAATCGCGTTCGGTATAGAAAAGATGTTACCATAGCGCTGGCAACTATCGCCAGATGGCTGGAGGACAGAGCGGAAGGAATGTCTTCATCCCCGGAAGAACTGCGCCGCTCCGCTGAAAAATACTGGGGCAGCACTGCCGCCGATTTAGAAGCGACGGGACTTTTAGAGTAAATGGCAGATAACGGTGCTTCATGGCGACGCTGGTACGTATTATCGCTGGCGGCAGTCATTATGTTGATTGTATTCGGCGTGTCCATGTCGTGCATGCCGGTGCTCTTCAGCGAGATTGCAGATGAACTTGGCTTAAATATTGTCCAAATTGGCACTGTCTGGGGTTTCAGTTCCGTAGCCGGGATATTCAGCATTATTCTGGCCGGACTGGCTGTCGACCGATTCGGCGCCAAGCGTACTCTGGCGGTTGCCTGTTTGCTGGCTGGCGTCTTCGGAGCCCTCAGGGGGCTATCGGACAGCTTCCTCAGCCTGACAATCACTTCCCTGGCCTTCGGATTTGCCAGCGAGGCGGTACCGGTAATCGTGATTAAGAACACGAGTATGTGGTTCCACGAAAGAGGCCTGGGTACCGCCCAGGGAATCCTTACGGCCTGTGTTGGAGCTGGGCTTATGCTCGGAGCTATGCTCAGTGCTACCGTGCTGTCACCTTTGCTTGGAGGCTGGAAAAACGTTGTGTTTCTCTACGGGGCTATCTGCGTGCTCGTCGGGCTAATCTGGTTTTTGACGGTGCCCGAGCCCCACCAGACGGAGGTTTTGAATACCAGTAACAGGCTGGCACCAAGGCACGCTTTATCGAACGTAGCCCGCATCAAGGGAGTCTGGCTTATCGCCCTGGCCATGATGGGTTTTGCCGGTGCCAACAAAGGCCTGTTCGGCTATTTACCACTGTACCTCAGGAATAGCGGCTGGACAGCCGTAGGTGCCGACGGCGCCCTGGCAGCCCTTAACGCAGCGGGTACGGCCGCCGCCATACCCTTCACTTTTCTCTCCGACAGGCTCGGCCTGAGGAAAGCCGTCCTGATTCCCGGACTTATTGTCACCTTTCTCGGCGTGGGTCTTCTTTCCGTAGTTAACGGCCCGGCAATATGGCTCCTGGCGATTATGGCGGGTATCTTTCGCGACATGGTCTGGGCGGTAGCCGCGACGATAACCGTAGAAACAAAGGGGGTCGGGCCGGTCTATGCCGGGACGGCCGTAGGGATAGTCCATGCTATGACCCGCGTTGGCTATACTTTCGCACCTCCGGCTGGCAACAGCCTGGAGTCCATCCACCCGGGCCTCCCTTTTGCTTTCTGGGGAGCGCTATCACTGGCGGCGTTAATTGCCTTCCTCTTCGCCAGGGAGACGGGGAGAGGAAGACAGATTGCCCCCACCCTCCCCGGATGACACTGATACCCGGCCTTCGTTATCTATGGTATTTCCGACCTACCGCCGCCAGGGGAGCGACCGCCAGCCACAGGGTAATCGTAATCAACATGGACTTGACGTAGGTGATTGTGGCTATCCCGAATTCGGGCGAAATCACCCCCCACAGAAGCATCAGGAAAAAAGAACTCAGGAAAAAGCCGGGAATAGCCGCCAGTATTCTGAAATATCCCATTTCAGTCCTCCTTTTTAATTTGCCGCTTTAACGAGAGCCAGTAACCCTGTTTGGTTCCTCTCATGTATCCTCTATTAACTCCTCCAAGCATTTTAAGGGTACACTTTCCCCCGGGAAGCCTTTATTTTTCTGGGCTGTCCATTGCGGCCCGGCTGGCTCTCCATTTCATGCTGGAGGCGGGGCGGGGAAACCAGCCGAGCCGCACAGGTCGTGATTAACGCATTTGCGTAAATGCGCAATCACTCGGCGAATACCTTAACGTTCTCCCCCCTTCCAGTTATCACATCCACCTCCATATCGGCTAATGCGCCGATTAGTTCCTCAATATCTTCCGGCTTTACATTGCGCACATCGAAATTTATTCCCTTATCGGTCAAAGCCTCGTTTACCTTATCCATAGCATCCGAAGGTATCAGGGAGGTCAGCTTGATTCCGGCGCGTATCAGCGACAGCGGTACGCGCACATTTACACGGTCGAAATCAGATGAATGCTCACTGCCCGGGCTGGGCAGAACGGTAACGCGCAGGTACTTGGGCTTGGCTTTAGCCTCCGCCTCGGCCTTCGCCGTACTTTCCTGCCGGCTCTCCCCGGATTCAACCAGGTTCAGCAGTTGATAGGCATCTTCGGTGCTGATTTTGTTCTGGGATAGCATTTCCAGTATTTTTTTCTGGTTCTCAGTCATGGCATTATCCTCCTTTGCCAGTTACTAGACTATACGACGGAAATATATACCATTTCGTTGCGATTCTGAACATCTACTTCAAGACCACGCATTGAGCAGAACAATCCCCAGGCGGCTTTTAAAACGCACATTGCAAGCTTGCCCCAGCCACTCGGCCAGAGAATGAGGACGGCGATTAATATCAGGGGCGACAGGATAATGAGGACCACCAGTACCAGTGGTATAAGGATGAAAAGCGGCAGCCACAGTCCGAATTTCCGGTTATCGTTATGAAATCGCAAATGCATTAACATGGGTGGTCGGTTCATTTTTGCAACCTCCTTATCGCCTCTTCTGCGGTAATGTCGCCCCTCTCCAGTTCGCCGATTACCTCTTCCTGGGAAGAAACGGGTACTATCTCGACGAATTTCAGCTGCTGGGCGATACGGTTGATACGGTTTTTTACCGTGGGATAGCTTATGCCGAACATCTCTTCCATGTCCTTTATGGAGCCGTGACAGCGAACGAAGGCCATAACGAAGACCTGGTCCTCGGCGGACATGCTGGCCAGGGGTGGAAGTGTAAAACTGCCTTCGATGGCTATGTCGCTGTCAACCATGCGAACTCGCTCCACCGTAATCGGCCTGCCCTGGGTCATCTTTGTAAGCTCGTGCCACTCTCTGGCCATTACGAATCACCTCTTAGTTTAAAATAATGCTCTAATAATTAATTTATTTAACTTGCATGTTAATTATTTTAATATATTATAGTATTATATATTGATTTTGTCAATACCTTTTTCAATTATTTTAATAAAATTCTTTGAAAATATTAATTCCTGTAAATATTGTGGTCAGTCATGTTTTAAATACCGGGGCATGAAATAAGCGTATCCACACCACCGAGTATTATCATCCTTCGCCTGTGGAGGACGCAATTTCTCTACAATCCGCCCTAAAAAACTACGCAAAAGAGTATTGACGCATTTGCGCAATTACGCTATAATATCCCCTAAGTAGTGGGGCAGGACCATGACGGTACTTTGCATTGCAAACCAGAAAGGCGGCGTGGGCAAGACGACCACCGCAGCCGCCCTGGCTCAGGGCTTGAGCGAGCACCATAAGCGGGTGCTGCTTATTGATTGGGACCCCCAGGCCAGCCTCACGGTCAGCCTTGGTTTCAATCCGGACAACCTCAACCTGACCAGCTATGACGTCCTGAAGAGCATCATCAGGAATAATGGCAATCAAGCCATCCCTGACGTTATCCTGCCGACCAGCAACCCTAGAGTTGACCTTATACCGGCTAATATTGAACTGTCCCAAGCACAGCTCGACCTGGTGAACGCGTTCACCCGCGAGCTGATATTGAGGGAAATGCTCCAGCCGGTACGTGAAAATTACGATTATATACTGGTGGACTGCTTACCCAGCCTAGGTCTGCTGACCATTAATGCCCTGTCGGCCGCCAATAAGGTAATCATACCGTTGCAGGCCGACTTTTTGGCGATGAAGGGGCTGGCCTTATTACTCCCCACTATCATTCGAGTTAAAGAGAAAATAAATCAGGACCTGGAGATTCTTGGCATATTGTTCACCATGACTAACTCCCGTACTCTGCACAGCCGGGAGGTCATTGAGGTCACCAAGAGGGCTTTCGGCGATAGAATAAGGGTGTTCGACACCACCATCCCGACCAGTGTTCGCTTTAAAGAAGCCCCGGCCGCCGGTATGTCAATCCTGACCTATGCCCCCCAGTCCGATGGGGCTGAAGCCTACAGACTATTCACAGAAGAGGTGCTGCATGAAGAGAGCTAGAATAACCGAGGAGCTTGCCTACGGTACCGCTCTGGACCGACTAACGGGTGGTGACCAGCCGGTAACACCGCCGGAACCGAAACAAACCCTCCCGCCGCCAGTGTCACCAAAGACCGCCATGATTAAGCTGTCCGTATTCCTGAATCGAGAAGAAGACGCCTACCTGGAGAACCTGGCTTCGACAGCTAAATTCAGCGGTGGCAAGAAACTCAGCAAGACCAAGCTCATTGAGGCCATGGTGCGGGCTTTCCGACGGACCGGCCTTGACGTACGGGGCGTTAAAGACGATCAGGAATTGCTCAATAGAGTAATTGCGCAATTGCGGTAATAAGGAAGAGACTCCCTGAAAGGGGATTCGGCAACTTTTTAGGGTCAATGGAGGCAATTGTAATGGAGCACATTTATTTCGGTCAAGGATTATATTCCCCAAAAATCGCAGCACTTATTGCACAAATCAAGTATCAAAACTTCCAAGCTTGGTCTAAAGCCAATCTGCTTCATCCTATCTTTCGATTCCCAAAAGGAAAACGCTTTGAAAACGTATATACATATTATGATTTATTGCTAATCCGCCTTATTAAAAGGCTTAGGAATAAAAAATTCTCTACAAAAACTATAAAAACTGCGCTTGATGCCATTTATACACTTTCTGATAATGACCCGTATGCGTGGACTACGTCTACCATTGTAGTCTATAACAAGATAATTGTAGTAAAACTGCCAGGGAAACCAGATTGGCCTATAGCTGCCTCTAAGGGTACACAGAAAGTAGAAGTGATATTTTTCCCTGAACTCATCGAGGAACTAGAAAGAGAGCTTATACCTCCACGTTTTCGGTATGTTGAGATTGACCCTAATATACTTGGCGGAACTCCCGTTATAAAAGGAACAAGAATACCGACTAGCATCATACATGAAATGTACATGGAGGATGTAAATCCCTTAGAAGCCTATCCTAGTTTGAATAAAGAACAAGTTGAAAATGCCAACGAATATGAGGAATATTTGGTAACAGTTTGAAGCTTATAGCAGACCATTGCGTTTATGAACCCATAGTGCTGGCTCTGTCAAATTTGAAATTTCCATTGATTAGCATCAAAGAAATACAGAGTGAGATACCGGATTATACAGTAATGCAGGCTTGTTTAGATAACGATGGGGTACTTATAACTTTAGATACGGGCATGCCATCACAGGCCTATGCTTTTGAATATGCTAAAAACGGTTTAACTGTAGTTCTTTTACGATGGAAGTCTGGCAACCACGAGGCGTGGCAACAAATTACTGAAGTTATATTAAGAGATCATAAATTATGGTTTGAAATAGCCCAAGAAGAAACATCAGTAATTAGCGTCAGTTATAAAGGCGGCAGTCGTCCACGAGCTTGGGCAGAAATATCTCCTCTAATTATAGGTCACGCTTTTACTAAAGAGATAATTCCTCCAGAATTAAGCTAAATACTTGTCAATAGGGGATAATTACCAAGAAAAAGCCCACTACCCACAAAACCACATTTATCCCGCCTTAAAGGCGTAAATTTGGATTCTGTGCGTTCTGGTAGGGGGTTATAATAAGGTTTAGACTACAAAATCAGCTTATGCTATTATCCGAAAACCGCTTCCCTATTTAACAGTTATCCTCGCCTTGGGCACCGCCACCACCTCCCCGATTATAACCGCCTCCTTGACGCCCTCTTTCTTAAGTCTTTCCAGCAGGTCAGCCGCTTTCCCTTCTGGCACAGCTATCAGCAGTCCCCCGGAGGTCTGGGGGTCGAAGAGAATATCCGCCAGGTACTGCGGCACACTTTCAGCAATATCAATCATATTTTTACGAAAATCGCGGTTGCGGTGGAGTCCGCCGGGAATCATACCCATCTCAGTCAGCTCTTTTGCCTCCATAAAGTACGGCACCGCTTTTGAATCTATCACCATACCGACATCCGTCCCTTCCACCATCTCGCTGGCATGCCCGAGCAAGCCGAAGCCGGTAACATCGGTGCAGGCGTTGACCCCGACGGCCTGCATCTGCTCCGACGCCTTATTATTCAAAGTCGTCATCGACTTCACGATGCTGGCTATCGCCTCCTCAGAGGCCATATCCCCCTTAATCGCCGTGCTTATTATCCCCGTGCCCAGTGGCTTGGTCAGAATCAAACGGTCGCCCGCCCTGGCGCCATTATTGAGCACCACCCTGTCCGGATGAATGGTGCCCGTGACCGAGAGGCCGTATTTAAGCTCTGTATCTTCCACGCTATGCCCACCCACCAGCACCACCCCGGCCTCGTGCATCCTTTCCAGTCCCCCCTTGAGGATATCCGTCAGTATTGACATATCCATGGTCTTCTGTGGGAAGCAGACAATGTTCATGGCCGTCAGTGGTTGGCCGCCCATGGCATAGACATCGCTCAACGCATTGGCGGCGGCAATCTGACCGAAGCTGTACGGGTCATCAACTATCGGCGTGAAGAAATCGAGAGTCTGAATGAGCGCCAGTTCATCGGTCAGCTTATAGACGCCAGCATCCTCGGCCCTCTCCATGCCCACAATCAGATTCGGGTCAGAGATAAGCGGCAAACCAGCCAGTGCCTGGGCAAGGTCACCCGGACCTATCTTGCAGGCTCAACCCGCACCATGAGTTGTCTCGGTGAGACGTATCTTCGCCTCATCAGCCATTTTGATTTCCTCCGTCATATCTTCATTACTTTTTCCGCCGAGAGCAGGGAATCCACAACCTCATAGCTATTAGTCACTATACCTACCCGCAGCTTGTCGGCTAGGTGATAAAATTCCAAACAGGTGCCGCAGGACAATATCTGAATCCCTTCCTGCTCTAGCCTTTGCAGTGTTTCCAGCACCTCAGAACCTTCGGTAGCCAGTCTGACCCCGCTGTTAGCAAAAATTAACTTGGCAGGTCTGGAGGCTGCCTCTCCCAGTGTGTTTATGAAGCTTATCATCAACCCCTCGCCAAACCTCTCGTCACCTGTGCCCAACTGGGTACTGGTAATAAATACAACGTCACCACTTTGCTTATTATCAGCTTTCCCGAAGTATTCCTTGGTAATTGCCAAGCAGAAATCCCCGTCTCGCTCAGTTACCTCTATCTGGCACCCCTGACTTTGTGCAAAACGCCGTACGTTTTCACGGCTCTCGGCACTATCCACCAGAACAGTGACGGTACCCTCTTTAATTTCCTCCAGCGCTTTTTTAACTTTAATCACCGGTTGTGGACAGGGAAGCCCCCGGGCGTCAACCTCTCTGGCCATTTTGCCACCCCCTTGATGATTTATGTTCAATGCCATAAAATATCCTCGGGAGATTATAACATAAACATATTCTTAATGCAACATAAATATTACTTATATTATTAAATTAAAATGAACTTAGACCATCTTAAAACTTTCCAAGAAGTCGTCAGGCTCGGCAGCTTCTCCGAGGTTGCCAAAAAGCTGTCCATCAGCCAGCCGGCCGTGTCTTTCCAGATTCAGAAGCTGGAACAGCAACTCGGCACGCGCCTGATTGACCGTACCCAGAGGGCGATTACCCTGACCGCCGCCGGCAAACGCCTCCTTCTCTTTGCGGAGTCCGTAGAGACTGAGCGTGGGCGTCTCCTGCACGACCTGGAGAAGATGCGAGAAGTGGTCTCCGGCGACCTTCTCATTGCCGCCAGCACCATCCCGGGCGAGTTTCTGCTGCCTCCATGGCTGGCCAGATTCAAGCGAATCCACCCGGCCGTTAACATTCAGGTAGACATCTCTGATTCCCAGGCTGTTATTAACGGAGTGCGGGATAACGCTTATCAGGTGGGATTCTGTGGCATGGCGCCCCAAGGAGAGGAGCTTACGTCTTTCAAAGTAGCCGGAGATGAGATAGTCCTCATTGTTTTTCCTGAGCACCCTTTCGCCCAGCGAAGCGAAATAGCGGCCGGGGAACTGGAAGGTGAGCCGCTTATCTTTCGCGAGGAAACCTCAGGCACACAGCGAAGCCTGGAAAGACTCCTGTCCCGCGGCGGCCTAGATTTAAGAAACTGGGTGCCGACCTTGACCCTGGGGACCACTCAGGCCGTGGTCTCCGCAGTGGAAGACAAGGCGGGAATCGCCTTTGTGTCCACTCTGGCGATTAAAAAGAGCCTCGCCCTTGGCCTTGTCCGGCAGGTCCGCGTCGGTGGGTTGAAGCTCAGCCGTGACTTCTATTGCATCTACCGTAAAGAGAGAATAGTTACCCGGCTCTTCGAGGAATTCATAAATTTCATACAGATAGAGGTATCACGCAGTGCCAAAGGCGATTGAAGACAGGCAGGAAGGCATCGAGAGTTTAAAGTTGAACGTGAACGGGCATCAGGCGCATTACCTGAAAACGGGGAGCGGTCCCCCTGTGGTCCTGATACACGGTGGTGCCAGCGACTCACGTGATTGGACTCATACTATGCTTAACCTCTCCCACCGCTATTGTCTGTATGCACCCGACCTCCCCGGCTTCGGCCAGAACGAAAGAAGCGATGAAGGCTACTACCTTTCCGATTTCAGCGATTTTCTGCTGGAATTCATTGATACACTTCAACTGGAAAAACCTGTCCTCGCGGGGCATTCCTTCGGGGCCAGGGTCTGCCTGGACGTGGCCTGCTTTCACAGGAACAGGGTAAACAAACTCATCCTCATCGATGCTTCCGGACTAGGAAAAATCTCAGCGCTGGGCAACGCCCTGTTTACCACCTTCCGGGCGTTACGCGTCCTGTTCCGCCGCCGCCAGCCCTTCCCCCGCTTTCTGGCGAAGGAAGGGGAAGACTACAACTGGGTGGGCGCCGAAGCCCTACAAAACCTGGAAGTTCCGACGTTGCTCGTCTGGAAGCGATTAGACCCGTATGTGCCTCTTTCAATAGCCCACCGTGCGAAGGTGCTGATTCCGGGGTCGAAACTGGCGGTTATAAGCGGCTACGGCCACGCTCCCCACCAGCAGAACAAAGAAGCCTTCAATCGCCTTTTGCTTGATTTCCTGCGCCAGGACTGAGTGTAGCAGACCTTAGCAGCTAAGGAGAAATACCTGCGTGCTGAGGGGCAGGTTTGACTTGGTTACACTAAGCTTGGGGCGCGTCTCAATCTGGTCCATCCCCATTTCTTTGAGAAACGTTTCAACAGTGTCGAGTTCACGCTTCAGTGAAGGCGTTTTGTAGTGCATGGGTACTACCGCCTTGGGCTCAAGCTGCCGTATGACCTCGGCGGCCATGGCGGCATTAATCGTGGATACCCCACCAACAGGAAGCAGCAGCACATCAATATCACCGATTTCCTCCACCTGCTCGGAAGTCAGCACATGCCCGAGGTCCCCCAGATGACATAAGGTTACGCCGTCTATTTCCATAACGTAAACCGTATTTTTACCCCTCGTCTGCCCCCCCTGGGTATCATGAAATGTGGCTATGCCGATAATCAGGACACCGCTTATCTCGTATTCGCCCGGTCCTTTAATTATTCTCGGTTCCCCGCTGATACCCTGCGTATAGGCATGAGATGGGTGCTGATGGCTCACCGTGACAATATCGGCGGTTTGCTTGCCCAGTGAATAACCTGAATCCGGGGAAAAGGGGTCGGTAATAACCACGGCCTGACTGCCCTTAATCCTGAAGCAAGAGTGCCCTAACCAGGTAATATCCACATCAACAGTGTATCACAGGCTGCTATTACGTTCAAGGAAGGGCATAAATTTTACGCTTTTTCTCTTGACAAATAACCCGCTAAAGTGCTAAATTATAATTAGCAGTCTCGGGCTTAGACTGCTAATAGAGATGGAAATGATATCTGAAAGAAGCGGAAAGATACTTAATTCCATAGTGGGACATTATATCACCAGAGCCGTGCCCGTACCCTCACAGGTCATTGCCGATGACGCTGACCTGCGGGTTAGTCCGGCTACCATCCGTAATGAGATGGCCTATCTGGAGCAGGAAGGTTATCTTATCCGGCCCCACACTTCGGCCGGATGCATTCCATCGGATAAGGGTTATCGCTACTATGTGGAATCGATTCAAAACGTGAAGCTCCCGAGAGAGGAGCAACGCTTTATCAGCCATACCTTTCATCAGGCAGAGAAGGAGGTGGAGGCCTGGTTGAGCCTGACGGCAACCCTCCTGGCTCAACTGGTTAAGAATATGGCGGTAGTCAGCCTGCCCAGGTCAACCGACTGTAAACTAAAGCATTTTGAGTTGCTTGCCCTGCAGGAATCCTTGGCTCTCGCCGTCGTTGTCCTTCATGGAGCCAAAGTAAAGCAAAAGCTGATAACATTTGACCAGACTGTATCTCAAGCAACCCTGACGACAATCAGCAACAAGCTTAACGCTGCCTGCTTTGGTTTGACCGGCCAGCAGATTTCAAGTAAAGAAATGGAATTATCACCACTGGAAAGGGATATAACCAATCACCTGATAGAAATCATGCAGACTGAGGACAAGCAGGAATATGAAGAACCTTACCTTGATGGATGGCACTTCATGCTTAATCAGCCGGAATTCGCCCACAGCGACCAGATGAGCACCCTCATGGAATTAGTCGAACATCGCAGCCTGTTAAAAATCATTGTTCCGTCAGAGTTAAGCCAGCCTGGAGTACATGTAATCATCGGCAAAGAGAATAAGGACGTGGCCATCCAGAACTGTAGCGTCGTCATCTGCCAGTACGGCCTTCCCAACGAAGCTACCGGCACCATAGGCGTGGTTGGCCCCACGCGAATGCCCTATTCACGCACCATACCCACGGTATACTACCTGTCGTCGGTGCTGAGCGAGCTGGTAGCCGGACTTTACGGCAAAGTAATACACAGTAAATACACTTATCAACAAGATAAACAGGACTGAAGATGACTTCAGAGAACTCAGAAGAAATTTATAACGAGCCAGAACCAGAGACCATCGAAATTGAAGACGTGGAGAGTCTCAAGCAGGCGCTGGCCGAAGAAAAGGGAAAGGCAGAAGAATACCTGACTAACTGGCAACGGGCGCAGGCTGACTTTATTAACTACAAGCGGCGCACCGAGCAGGAAAGACAGGAATTCAACAGCTACGCCACCGCCAACCTTATCCTCAGCCTCCTGCCCGTCATTGACGACCTGGAGCGCGCCCTCGATGCCGTTCCACCCAAATATAAAAAGCATGACTGGGTGGAAGGCGTCAGGCTGGTAGCGCATAAGTTCAAGACCATTCTGGAAGGGCAGGGAGTCAAGCCGATAAAGGCTGTGGGGGAAGCCTTCGACCCCAATTACCACGAGGCGTTAAGGCAGGATAAAGGTGAAGAAGGCATAGTTGTCGAGGAATTTCAAAAAGGTTACATGATGCATGATAAACTCCTCCGGCCTGCCAGAGTTGTGGTGGGTAACGGCGAAGGAGATATAAAGGAGGAAGAGTAAATGGGTAAAGCAGTAGGCATAGACCTGGGCACAACCTTCAGCGAGGTGGCGGTGCTGGAGGGGGGAGAGCCCGTCGTCATTACTAGCTCCGAGGGCAGCCGCCTCATACCCTCGGTGGTAGCCGTCAACAAAAACGGGGAACGGTTGGTAGGCCAGATTGCCAAGCGGCAGGCCATTACCAACCCGGAAAACACCATCTACGCCATCAAGCGCTTTATGGGTCGTAAATACGGAGAGCCGGCTGGACGCGAGCTTCCCGTCGAGGAAGACGCCAAGC
>CAZPQB010000045.1:0-15400 GCA_964588605.1 uncultured Dehalococcoidaceae bacterium
GGCTTCAATCGACAGGATGACACGCTGCCTCAACGGATACGAACCGAGCCTTTAATTACCCGGGGAGCCCCGGGAGAAGGCCAGATAGTGAGAAACCAGGACGAGTTTCTCGACCGCTACTACGAACTGAGGGGATGGTCGAAAGAGGGCGTGCCATCCCCGCAAAAACTGGCAGAGCTTGGCATCGGAGATATTTAGAGTTATTATATATGGAGTTATTATACAAAGCCATATAAAGGAGAGTGATAAATATGACTCTAGCTAAAGATATTTACAGGGCGCTTGAAGACATCGTGGGGCCGGATAATATATCTGATGCCCCGGCAATACTGGACTCATACGCCTGGCGGTCAGGGTTGGTCGCAGGACTGGAGAAGTTCGTGCCCAGGTTCGAAGCGATAACGCTCCCGAAAGACACTGCGGAAGTGCAGGCAATAGTCAGGCTATGTAACAAATGCGGCCTACAGTTCAAAGCTTCGAGCACAGGCTGGGGGTGTTACTGCGACCCCGCCGGACCAAGCGTGATAAAACTGGACCTGCGCAGGATGAACCGCATCATAGAAATCAATGAGAAGAACATGTATGCGGTAGTTGAACCATATGTCATTTACGCCGAGCTCCAGGCGGAGCTAATGAAAAGGGGCCTTAACACCAATATCACCGGGGCGGGCAGTAACTGTTCAGCGCTGCCCCTGGCGGCACATTCCAACCTCGGACACTTAAGCGTCAGCGGCAGCTACGGTGAGCGGAACCAGTTGGCCCTGGAATGGGTAACGCCGGACGGGGAAATAGTCAGAACGGGTTCTTTGGGAACGCTGAACGAGTGGTTCTGCGGCGACGGGCCGGGCCCCTCACTGCGGGGCATCATACGCGGCAACACCATGCCACTGGGAGGTCTCGGCGTATACACCAAGGCGGCACAAAAGGTCTATCACTGGCCGGGGCCACCGGTCTTCCCCATCGAGGGAGTATCACCGCAATATAAACCAAGCTATATACCAGAGGGTTTCATGATACGCTACTTCTCATTCAAATCACAGGAGTTACTGAGGGAAGCGGTAAGAAAAGTCGGTGAAAGTGAAATAGCCTTCATATTGATGGGCTTCAATCCCGCCATGATGTCGGCGAATATGGCCACGAACAATGATGAAGACCATGAATATCTAGAGCAATTTACCGATATAGTACAGGGGCCGGGCTTTATGATTATAATTGCCGGCAATTCCCCGAACGACTTCGAGTTTAAGAAACGGACGCTGGAACGGATTATAGAGGAAACCGGCGGCAAATCGCTCAAGCCGGTTGAAGACCCCGAAAACGCCGGTGGTTTCATATACAGATTCATAAGGGTCACCGGCTCCATACGGGAGACATGCCGGGCTACAGGATGCTTCGGGGGAGAGGTCGGCGGCACCGATGTATTCAACCTTATGAGCAAATACATCGGGCAGGCATCAAAAGTAAAGCAACATTACATTGACGATGATGCGCTGCTGGCCGACGGTACAGACCCCTTTGTGCAGTTAATTGAGCACGGTCACCTCGGGCACGGAGAAATGCTTCTCCGCTATTTTCCAAGCAATCCGGCTTCCGTGGAGGCGAATTTCGGGGTATACATGGCGGCCAACAGGACTGCCGTAGAGGGTCACTTCGGTGTGCCGCACCATGTCTGGAGCGACCCGATTCATGATATGTACGGTCCAACCGCATGCAAATATACCAAGTGGCTGAGGCAACTAAAGAAAACCTTTGACCCCAACGCAGCATCAGAAGCCAGCCACTACATAACCGCCGGGAAGTAGCCGCCTGACCGGATTTTATATCGGCTTGGTGAATGTAATGTCAACCGCATCCCAGACACGGCGTTCATCTTCATAGGGCGCGGCTTCCATATGACAGTCTCGGCCCAACATCATCGTCAGGCGGTCTTTCCCGTAAACAGGCCATTTACCAAGGCTCTCACAGGAGGGGTCGCCGGTACGGGCAAAGGCCAGCCAGGCATCCTGCATACATCTTGAAAGCTTATCAGCGTCAGGGCCGGTACCGCAGAAGGTATCGTCATGATTACCGAAAACAAAGCCGATTTCCAGCGCGTGGCAGGCACCCAAAATACCACCCATTACAGGGGACTGCCAACCGAACAGGTAGTTGTAAGCGGCCTGTTTATTATGGTATTGCGCCTCGACGAGGTTCACAACCGGCATCCGGAACATAATATCAGTCTGAATTGCGGTAAGGATTTCGGCGGGGCTGGTAGCCTGGCCTCGCTTCTTCCGGGCGTTCTGGTAGGCCTCAACAAGTCGCGGCACATACTCAGCTGGCAGAATACCCTCCAGACGCCCGACCATCCCGGCCTGGTCCATGTCTTTGAAGTTGGGCTCCATCACCGCGAAGAGTTTCCACTCCTCAAGGTTAGTACCGGCCAGCACCGGGACATTTTTCGCCGAACCACCTTGAAGAGCTTTGATGGGAAGCTCAGGAATCGCTTCACGGTCAACTACCGGTTGAAACGGCGTTATCCGATGCTCGGTCTCAAGTACTATTTCGCCCAGTTTCTGCTGTGCCGAGAGGAGCTGCTTGAATGTAAGGGAACGCAGCGCCTCAATATCGCTGCCGCTTAAGCCAAGCACCTCAAGGTATCTACCCGACATATTGACGGCGTCATCCAGACTGCTTACTGTATTGGCGGCGCCGCTTTCCAGAATGGCTTTGTTGAACCTGCCCCGGGCTGCCGGCATGGACATCAGACAACCGATACTCATGCCGCCGGCCGACTCGCCGAAGACGGTAATATTACCGGGGTCACCACCGAAGGCATCTATGTTATCGCGCACCCATTCGAGAGTGGCTATCTGGTCCAGCAGGCCTTCATTACCCGTAGCCGGAATCTTACCGCCGGTAATTTCCTTAAGGTTCATAAATCCGAGCGCACCCATCCGGTAGTTGATAGTAACGAGGACAACATCGCCACGTGAGGCTATCTGCCCGCTTCTATAGTTCAATTCGGAACCGGAACCTATGATAAAGGCACCACCATGAATCCAGACCATAACCGGACGGCGTTTCCCGTCGAGTCCGGGAGTGAATATGTTAAGGAACAGGCAGTCTTCATCCTGAGTCTGCTCTATTTGCTCAATAACGGCACCGACCATCGGATTTTGCGGAGCAATAGCCGCATATTCCCTGGCCGGACGCACTCCCGGCCATGGCTTTACCGGCTGAGGCGGAAGCCAGCGCAGCTCGCCAACCGGCGGCGCCGCGTAAGGCACACCTTTAAAAACGTAAAGGCCGTCCTCATAGCTGCCCTCGATTTTCCCGGCTCCGGTTGTTACGACTGCTTCCTCATTATTGCTCATATCCTCCTCCTCAATATAAGAAATGATACATCAAGTCTGAAAGATATTTACCGCCGCCTTATCGGTGGAACCGGCGACGCCCTTATCCCGGCCAGCAAACTGAATGGCCCCCGTCGGGCACATCTCCGCACATTTCGGGTTCCCACCGCAGACATCACAGAGAAGCACCTCGCGTTCCGGCGTGACGACGATGGCCGAGAAGGGACAGGCGGATACACAAAGCATACAGTTATTACACTTCTCTTTATCTATGGTTACCCACCCCGTCTGCGCATCCCTGGTAATAGCGCCCCGACGGCAGGCTTCGATACAGGATGGCTTCCGGCAATTCAAACAGATATGGGGAATCATCAGGCCGTCCATGACCACCCTCTCAATGAATATCCTGGCCCTGGCCGGGTTAGCCTCTTTTTCCTTGACCAGTGAGCAGGCCAGCTGGCAGATGCCACAGCCCGTGCAAAACTCAGCCCGTATAAAAAACGTCTTCTGTTCCACAGGTCAATTCCCCCCCTGGTTTATACTAGATGGGACGGTTCTCTATCCAACCGCAACCTCGCCAGGGTCTCTGCGGTGGGGGCACCTTCCCTGGTCCAGCCGCGCAAGGCGTAGTATTCATCGAGAGCTTTATCATACTCAGCACGGTCGAGCTTTTCCCCTTTATTGGGTTCCAGCGGCTGCGGCTGGAAATATACAGACGGGGGGATGTCCCCCGCCCTAAGGATACCGGTCTCGCGCTGTACGAACATCCTCTCGAGATTCCAGATTCTTTCGCCGGTCTCCATCAGCTCCTCGGGTGTCACATCCCATCCTTTGACGGCGTTAATGGTCTCGCAGAATTGCTCGTACTTCAGATTATGAGTAGAGCCGGGCCAGATTGTAGCGAATTTACAGTAGCCGAGGGAATCGGCAATGGTGGTAAAGTGCTGTGTCCAGGCCGCCATCCAGGGCTTGCCGTCCCACGACCTGAAGTCCGAGGCGATGGGGCGCCCGTATATCCTTGCCAGCACTTCAGGAGGCATGGCGAAAAACTCCAGGGCGCACCTGCCCTTCAAATGGTCACTGCCCCGGCTGGTGGTGGCTGCCGCCAGCGTCGTCGCCCGGGAGGCACGCGTGTTCTCAGGGCTCTCATGCATCATCCCACGCTGCGTATACAGATAACGGCCAGCGCCCCTGCCGATTATTTCCGCCATCTTTGATGCCTGCTGTCCTATCATACCGCCAAAGCCTTCGTTCCGGGCCATCTGGTGGATAAGGGAGAGTATCGCATCTTTGTTGCCCCATTCCAAGACCAGTCCGCCGGTGTCCTTTTCATTGATAATCCCCCGCTGCCACAATTCCATCAGCCAGGCGATATAGCCGCTGGACGAACCTACATCCAGACCATAACGGTTAATCAAAGTGTTGGCAGCCAGGATACAATCCCAATCGGCATTACCGACGGCCGGTCCGAATCCAGCCATCATATAGAATTCAGGCCCCTCGCCCCAGACCCCCGCGTAAGGACCCGAATTTATCCGGTAGCGGTGACTACAGCGCAGCGGACAGCCAAAGCAGGCCAGAGTCTTCGTCTTGTACTGCTCTTCAAAGATTTCGTCATCCAGGTGCCCTTCCGCCTCCTCGAAGTAGTTATACTGATTGTTCTTTACGGAAATCATCCCGCTCTGGTTCTGCACACAGAAAATGGTGAGCGTGCCGTACCGTGAAATAACAGGGTAAATTTTAGTGGAAGTTATCTGGCGATAATGGTTGGTATATATTTCCAACAGCTTATCAGGGTCGTTCGGCTTCAGGCCCTGCTTCCCCCTGACGGCTATCGCCTTGAGCAGCTTGGAACCCATGATACAGCCCATACCGGTCCGGCCGGCGGCCCGCTTCAGTCCATGCATGACGTTGGCAAAGAGCACCTGGTTTTCGCCCGCCTGGCCAATCTTGGCTATCTGCACATGCTTATCACCGAGGTCGTCCTGTATCAACTCCTGACACTCGTAGGTATCACGTCCCCACAGAAAGGAGGCATCACGAAACTCGATTTCGCCGTCATGTATCCAGAGATAAGTGGGACGTGACGCTCTGCCCTTAATCAGCAGATGTTGAAATCCGGCGAATTTCAACTCGGCAGCCCAGTGGCCGCCCGAATTACTGGTACCGAAGCCCCCCAGTCCTTCCGCCGATTTTGACGTGACCTCGAATCTCGACGTGGAAACATCGTATCCGGATAACAGGCCAGCCCCGAATATCAGGATATTTTCAGGGCTAAGCGGGTCAACTCCGGGGGCCAGATGATTATACAGCAGATAGGCATTCAACCCCTCCCCACCGAGATACAGTCGCTGTATCTCTTCCGGTATATCACGGCACTCCACCTGCCCGGTGGAAAGGTCAATTATGGCCAGCCGCTCCACGGCTTTCTCCTGCTTTAATGATTCTACCCCTTATTTTGGCGACTTCAGAAGTCACCCAGGTAATACGCCATCCCTGACCGCAGTGAGGACACCACGCTTCGGTAACACCGGGAGGTACGGATATCCTGCCCCCCAGACACCGCATACACCGGAACGAATAGCCTTCCTTTTCAGCTGCCAACTGGTAATCCTTTCCTTAACAAGCTAGCCGCGGAATATCCAACTACCTAATTATAATATATGACCCAACACTCATACCGGGACGCTAATCACTAACATTGTAGAATGAATCGCTAACGCTATGATACAGGAAATACCAGGTACATTACCAGTGCTGGCTCGGATTGGTTATTGGAATCTATTTAGTTCTTCTTAAATACTTCCGCAATACTATCCGAAATACGATTGGCGCTCGCCTTAAGCTCTTTAACGATATCGTTGATTCTCGGTTGTACGCGGCTTTCAGGTCCAATGACACTTAAGGCAACCGGGCAGATATATTTTAGAACAGGAGCAGCTATGCAAATCGCCCCGTCGATTCTTTCTCCATAAGTAACAGCATATCCCTGTTTCCTGATGTCATGTATCTGTGCCATTAATGCGTCCTTATCAGTTACCGTTTTTTTGGTAACAGGGGCGATACTGATATTCCTCAAGGCTATTTTCAGTTCTTCATCGTTGAGCTGCGAAAACATTACTTTAGCCCGCGCCCCGGCAAATAGCGGCCCGACTCTTTTACCATCTTCAATAACCCTTAGGTCCTGTTTGCTGGGTATTTCATATAATGGCACCGGCTTAATGGCTATCATGGCATCCAGGGCGACCGTATCCTCGGCAACGTCCGACAGTCTTTTCATCTCCTCAACGGCACACATAATCAGATAGCTATGAGCAATCTGCGGGCTTAAGGCAAGTCCCGTAAGCATAGGCCCGAGGTAATATCTGTGATTCAGCGGGTCCTGCGTCGCCAGATGGGATTCCTCGAGCGCCTTGAGCAATCTGTGCACCGTGGATTTACTCAGATGACAGCAATCGGCGATATCTGTAAGCGTACTGGTGCCATCGCTCAGACAAAAAAGAATGCTGGCGGCACGACTGATAGATTTTACGGCCGGTGGATTCATGGCCACATAAAATAGTTCCGAATTTTGGAACTGGCGTTCCTTTTTTTATTAAGATTATACCACCAAGTCATATATTGTCAATCCCATTCAACTACGATTCCGCTGTTCTCTATTTGTTTCGTCAGTTTAACCTCAGCCCCCATTTACCCCCTATCCTTACCGGGAATAGTGATATAAAAAACAATGTAACTTAGGTCACAATGTGATTTACGTTATACATATCATTCTAACAATATGGCAATCCTAATGCATAATATTGCTTTATATATATTACGTTTTCATTATAGATATTGACATTTACTTTGCAATATGATATTCTATATTAGAGGCTTAAATTATGAGATGGGGAATGGTCGTAGATCTGACCAGATGTGTCAGGTGCTACGCATGCATAGCTGCCTGTAGAATCGAACATTTCCTCCCGATAGGCATGTCCTGGCCAAGGCTGATGGCGCTGGAAACGGGGGGGGACAACCCTACGGTATCCACATATTCGGTGCGCTGCAACCAGTGCCGCGAGGCACCATGCGTCGAGGTATGCCCCACGGGAGCCACCCAAAGGCGTGAAGACGGGATAGTCTGGGTTGACCAGAATATGTGTGTCGGCTGCCGATACTGCGTCATTGCCTGCCCCTACCAGAACAGGACTTTCCTTTCCAAGGATAAAGACAAGGGCTTTTTCCCCGATAACGGTCTGACCGACTTCGAGAAGGCCGGCAAGGAATTGTACGCCCATCAAACCGGGACTACCGAGAAGTGCAACTTCTGCATGGAGCGAATTGATGCCGGACTCGCCAAAGGACTGAAGCCGGGAGTCGACCGTGAAGCTACCCCCGCCTGCGTTAACACCTGCCCCGCCCGGGCGCTGACTTTCGGTGACCTGGATGACCCGGATAGTGAAGTATCGCGGTTGATACGCCAGAGAAACGGCTTTCAGCTTCATCCGGAATACGGCACTGACCCGTCCATATATTTTATTGATGGGAAAATAGGGGCTTTATATTCCGGTGGAGCAATGCAGGAAAGCGCAAGAGAACCTGCCCCGACGGGAGCGGTGAGATAAATTGGAAACACACGAATGGATGATACAATATACCCGGCAGACGGAGTGGATTGACCGGAGAGGTCTGGTCCTGTGGATTGCCTTCTATGCCGGCGGACTCGGCGGCGGACTGTATTTAGTGTCGCTGTTTTTTAACAGTCTGTGGGGCATGTTCATAAGCTGGCTCATCATAGCCGTGATTAAGGGCGGGGCACACCTTCTTTATCTGGGCAAACCGCAGCGGTTCTGGAGAATCGTTTCCCGACCGCAGTCTTCGTGGCTGGCCAGGGGCTTCATATTCGTCATGCTTTTCATCGTCTTCGGGGCGATACAGCTCATGCTTTCTTTCTGGCTGCCCGGAACTGCCGGTGAGATTGTATTCAAGGTTTTAGCCGGGATAACGGCCCTGGCGATAGCGATATATACCGGATTCGTCCTGAATACCGTCAAGGCGGTGCCTTTCTGGAACTCTTCGCTGCTGCCGTTACTTTTTGTTTTGTGCGGCATCCTGGGCGGATTCGGGCTGTCGGTGATTATCGCCCTGAACGGCGGAAACGTTAATCTTACAATCGCCGAGGCCGGGAGCCGCTGGCTAATCATTGTTAACGCCTTTCTCATAGCCATATACCTCTGGGGAGCCGCCAACCGGGAGACAACCGGAAAGCAGTCAGTCATGGAGCAGATACGGGGCAGCGGCGCTCCCATCTTCTGGATAGGTATAGTGACACTGGGCATTATAATACCGCTGGCGATAGCCTTTTCCAGCTATTTTGTGAGGGAAGTTTCATCAGTCCTGCTGGTCACCGGTGTAGCCTGTGAAGTCGTCGGCGGCCTGGCCCTCAGGTATTGCGTGCTGAAAGCCGGCGCCTATAGTCCGCTGGTCGCCGTAGCGAGTTAGCCATCTACCCAGAACAGGCTGGCTCCCGGACTGTAAGACACCAGACCTACATACTATATATTAATATGTGACATCATTGAATAATGGGTGAGAAAAAGATAATAAATACCACCTGTAAAAGCTGCCACGGCGGCTGCGGCGTGCTGGTTACCGTCGAAGATGGGGTAATAACCCACATCGAAGGCAATCCAGAGACGCCAACTCTGGGCACGATGTGCTCAAAAGGACTTTCCAGCATCCAGCATATTAACCATCCGGACCGCCTTAAATATCCCCTGAAAAGGGCCGGCCAGCGGGGCGAAGGCAAGTGGCAGAGAATAAGCTGGGATGAAGCCCTGGATACCATCGCCGGAAAAATGAAGGAGTCCATTGAGAAAAACGGGGCGTCTTCCATAGCCATATCCCAGGGGACAGGCAGGGGATACAATAGATATACTCACCGGCTGGCCCGTTCCATTGGTACAGCCAACATCATAACACCCGGCTATATCTGCCACAGTCCGCGACTTGGCCTGTACGGGCTGGTCACCGGTTACGGCCGGCTTTACTGCGATTACCACGGCTGGGGAGGCGAATTCCCCAAAACACAGATATCCTGGGCGAAGCAACTGGAAATAAGCAGCGCCGACGGCGAGATGGCGGTATGGTACATGAACTCCCTGAGACATGTCAAGAACCTGATAATGATTGACCCCAGAGAAACCGCCCTCTCCTCCAGGGCTAAGTTATGGCTGCAAGTCCGACCGGGGTCAGACGCCGCCCTGGCACTGGGTATGATCAATGTCATCATCAACGAAGGAATCTATGACAGGGACTTCGTGGCAAAATGGACCTACGGCTTCGATAAGCTAAAGGAAAGAGCTCAGGAGTATACCCCAGAAAGGGTTGCCAAAATTACCTGGGTTCCCGCCGAGGACATTATCAAAGCCGCCCGGCTTTTTGCCGTCGATACGCCCGGATGCATTCAGGTCGGCAGCTCTCTGGAGAGACAGGCAAACTGCGGCCAGACCCTGAGGGCTATCATATGCCTGCTGGGCATAACCGGCAACATCGAAAGGCCGGGCAGCATGATAAGCTGGATTCCCCCGGATACAGGGCAGCTGGAGGACTTCTTCAACGAAATCCCGATAACGAACGATATGCGAAAAGGGATTGTGGGCAGTGATGTCCACAAGCTGGGTGCCGCTCGTACCGCCCACTCGGATACCGTCATCAAGCAACTGCTCAACAACAATTCAGTGATTAAGGTATGGTTCAGCGTCGGCGGGCAGCAGATAGTCCACCTGGCAAATACCAAAGAGGTAATTCAGGCGCTGGGGAATCTGGAGTTCCTGGCACACGCCGACCAATTCATGGGGCCGATGGCCGAGCATTCCGATATCGTGCTGCCGGCGGCTCACTGGCTGGAGATAGACGAAATATATAACATGCACCCGCGTTTCATGATAGAAGCCCACAATAAAGCAGTCGACCCGCCGGGCGAAGCCTGGGCGGATAACAAGATATTTAACGAGCTTGGGAAAAGGGTGGCACCCGAATACTGGTTTGAAAATGTAGAGAAGATGCTGGACTACCAGCTACGCAAGGCCAACCTGACATGGAAGGAGTTCAGCCAGAAGGGCGTACTGGCCAGGATGGGCAAAGACCAGACATACTATAAATATAAGACCGATTACTGGAGAAAAGGCGGCGGTTTTCCCACGCCGACCGGCAAGCTTGAACTCTTTTCAACGGTACTGGAAAGCATGGGATATGACCCCCTGCCCTATTTCCAGGAGCCGGGCGAAAGCCCCTATTCCACGCCAAAACTGGCCAAGGAATACCCACTCGTCCTGACGACAGGCTACCGCCAGCCTTTCTATTTCCTTTCACAGTACCGGAATATTCCCTGGCTGAGAAGCTTCCAGAATGACCCCGTCGTCCAGATAAATCCGGAGACGGCCAAGAAACTGGACATCAATGACGGCGACTGGGTCTGGATTGAGACCCCGCGAGGCAAAATCAGACAAAAGGCGCGGCTGTTCCCGGGCATCGACCGCCGGGTTGTCATGGCTACCGCCAACTGTATATACCCCGAGGAGCCGGGGCCGCTTCACGGGCTTTTGATATCCAATCCCAACGTCCTCACCTCCAACGACCACTGCGACCCCATGTTCGGCTCGCCTGACCTCACCGCACTCATCTGTAAAATATATAAGGCTAAAGAGTTCAAGGGATAGGACAGCACATTATTCGGCTCCGTTTGTTACACCATTAAACCTCACCCCCTTTGTCCCCTCTCCAAACGACGCATCGGAGAAAACCTCTGATATTTGGTTTGGAGAGGGGGATATAATTTTGAGAGTGGGCTTCGCCCCCTCTCGCTTCGCATTCCCCATTCGGGGGTGGGGGTATATCTTGCGGGCTAAGCGCTGGATGATACGAGGGCGGTGGGTGGGAAAAGATAACTCAGGGGGGCTTTGGGACAAGGTAAGCTTATCAACCAAGTTCACATTGACAGCTAGATTGTGCCTGGTCTAATATAATCGCAATAGCTTAACGGATTGTTTTATAGAGCAGCTTCTATGGCTTTTTTCTGGCCATCACCCTGATAAATGCCAGCCTCAAACCCTGAGCAGGTTTCATCGCCGTGGTTATCCGGGGGTTCCTGATAGAGGCCCTGACTACCAAGGCATTTAAACAGCCGCAGCCATAGATGGTAAATCAGAACACAATTACGTTGCGGAGCGCTTCTCCCCTTTCCACAGACTCTATGGCCTCGTTAATCTGCTCCAGGGGATACCTCCCGGTAATCAGTTCATCCAGTTTGAGAATTCCGTTCTGATAAAGTGCCACCAGCTTGGGAATGTCTACCTGTAACTGGGTAGTCCCCATATAGCTTCCCGTGAGCACCCGCTCATCTTTTATGAATAAAAACGGTGATAAATTCAGCATGTCATTCATCAGCGGGAGGCCGACGATAACCGTCATGCCGCGGGGTGCCGACATCTCAAAGCCCTGGTGTATGGCGTTAATATTCCCGACGGTCACGAACACATACTCGGCTCCTCTCCCATCCGTCAGTTTCTTGACAGCCTCCACGGCATCACCGCTGCTAGCGTTTATCGTATGTGTGGCACCGAAAAGTCTGGCCGCTTCCAGTTTGTTGTCCAGCATATCCACCGCGATAACCGGATAGGCTCCCGAGATAGCCGCTCCCTGTACCGAGTTAAGTCCAACGCCACCGCATCCGATGATAACGCAACTACTCATGACCTCAACCCTGGCGCGGTTGACCACCGCCCCAAACCCCGTAATGACGCCGCAGGCCAGCAGGGATGCCCTGTCCATAGGCATATCATCTGGAATTTTAACTACCTGCGACTCATGGACAACCGTATACTCGCCAAAGCTGCCTATCTTGGTCATCTGCATCAGGTCTTGTCCCTTTTTACTGTGGATGCGGGTCTCTTTGTCCAATGGCCAAACAGCTTCACACATATGAGACCGCCCCGTCCGGCAATACAGACACTTCCCACAGGATATCAGGAGCGATGCAACGACAGGATCACCGGGCTTTACCGAAGTAACGCCTTCACCAACTTCCTCAATATAACCGGCCGATTCATGGCCACCGATGAAAGGAGTTTCCCCCCAGAGGTCTCCACGGACAACGTGGATATCACTATGGCAAACAGCCGTCGCGGCAATGCGGACTTTTACTTCACCCTTCTGTGGCGGGTCAATATCTACATCCTCAACCACCAGTGGTTTACCGAATTCATAACAGACTGCAGCTTTCAATTTAACCTCCCAGAATTAAAGTATTTCTAGAAAAACGCAATCCAGAGCGGAGTACCTGAAGTAGTCTAAACTCATCATGGGCGAATGTCAAATAACATCGCACTGTGGTTTATTTGACAAATTTAAACACTGGTTGATAGACTAAATTGCCATAACGGATTTTTATCGGCGGGAGGAAATACAAGAAAATTAACTTGGCGGTGGTTTACTTGTCAGACAATAAACTATTGGACTATAATCAAGAGAACTAAATCAGCCAAATGGCAAAAATCAGGGTGCTTGTACGGGACGGTTGGTTAATGGAATGAAAGCTAGCTGGTGGGATTCTTCGGGTACATTCAGGCGTTGTAAAGTAGAAAAAGTCTCCTTCGTTCTCCTGAATCAGTTGGACCTGACGCTGACGGTACTGGCGGTATACCTGGGCTTCTCTGAAATAAACCCTTTCATAAGATATCTGATCAATATACCGCCTCTGCTACTGGTGGTTAAACTGGCCATTCCCCTGCTTATTGCCTGGCTGATGCCGGGCAGGCTTCTTATACCGTCCATCGCCCTGCTGGTATTCGTAGCTGTATGGAACACAAAAGAAGTGCTGCTTTATTTTCTTTAGCGGGTTTTTAGCGAAGCCTTCGTTCAAATCGGACACTGACTAATTAGCTCATTGCGGGCAAATTACGGCGTCCTCAGCGTCCGGCAGCCTGTAACAGCGATTCCTCTTTCTGATATAAATCACCCATAGTTTCCAGGTAAAGTCTGGCCACGCTTACCCTAAGGTGTTTACTATCATAATCGGGGTCAGACTTAAGTTTGCTGTACATGCTGTTCAGGTGGTGCTCAACTGTCTTGATATCAATGTAAAGGGTTGCCGCTATGGCCGAATTGGTATACCCCTGCGCAAGCAGGCTGAGGATTTCCAGTTCGCGGGTGGTGAGCTGTTTCAGGAATGGGCATTCAGGCTTGCCGGCGAACATGAAAGTGGCCAGCGGCGGGTCAAGAATGACCTGTCCCTGGCTGACGGCTTGAATCTGGCTGCATAACTGGTCCACTTTATCCAGTGATTGCTTCAAGAAGAGTGCCATACCGCTCTCACCGCTCAGCGCCAGCCGGCGCAGTAAGTCAATATCCTGAGAACTATAGAATACCAGTAATATAACAATCCCCATTTTGGGGTATCTGTTCCTTATTTGCTCTAACTCTTCAACGATATTTGCATCCAGTTTCTTGACGCTTAACAGTAAAACAGCCGGGCAGAGTTCCGATACGGCTTTGGTCATGGCTCCGGGCTCTCCATTGGCGGAAACCCGCAGCAGTTCAATATTGTCTCTGGTGGGCAGGACGTAGGTGTATAACTCTCTGTATATCTCCTGCTCCTCTACTATATACAGGCTTACCGTTTCTGATTTCGTCTGAACCATGTTACAGCCTTTCAACATATATCATTCTAGGTATCAGGAATTTGCCTGAAAGAAAATGCGGACCGGATAAGAAAATAGAGCTATTCAGCTTTATAAATTTCCTTTCCACAAATCCGCGTTAACCTTTTCATACCAAATTCTAACCTGTGAAGATTGTAACCTATATATATAAAGAGTTTAATAAAAATTCATAAACTTTCTATTAAAATATCATTAATATTCCGTTATATTTATGCCATTTGGCGAATACTTGCTTAGATTGTGCCACCACAACCCCCAGATTGCAATACATGCAGCCACCCAATTTATCTCAGGGATTACCTTACTTTAAAACTGGTTAATTTCACCAGAGCATTATTAGAAAAATGGCTTACCAAGATTGGGGATGGACTCGTAGTATCTGGAGACTATCAGAGGTAGATTGGAAGAGTCTGTACCATTCCACGGGAGGAAAATGTGATGCGCACATTGATCAGCAAGATATTCAAGAGAGAGCAGGGCATCACCGGGATAGAGACGGCCATTATTCTCATCGCCTTTGTTATCGTGGCCTCGGTGTTTGCCTATGTCGTCCTTTCGGCAGGCCTGTTTTCCACGCAGAAAGCCAAGGAATCCATCCATGCCGGTCTGGAAGAAGCCCAGGCGACAATAGAGATAAAGGGCAATATTTACGGGAGGATGGAGAGCAGCGTACTGCAGGAAGTCTACTTCACCGTGGCGACGACCACGGGCGGGGATTCCATCGATTTTACCGACACTTCTTCAGCTAATGCCAGTAACATGGTCGTTATCTCCTACAGCGACGCCTACCAGATATTTCCAACAGTGAACTGGACGATGACCAAGCTGAATACGACCGACCCCGATAACATACTGGATAAGAATGAATTGTTCATGCTTACTGTGGACCTGACATGTGTCAGTGCCAATGCCACGCCGGAGCAGATGCCCGGTCCCTACCATACTTTCGAGCTTGAAGTAAAACCTCCGGTTGGCGCTGTGCTGATCATAGAGAGGACTCTTCCTGCCAGGGTAGACCAGATTGTTAATTTGTACTGACGGTTACATGATGATTACATATTCAACCTGTCCCATCGGCCTGTGTACTTACTATAGAGGTTGCCATACGCGGCAGCCAGGTCCAGGCCGACGTATCGTACCCGACCAGACCATCCTTAAGGGAGGTAAAAGATAATGTGAATGTCAGGTGTAATAACTAAACATAATAAGAACCAAGGAATGGAAGGGGGTGATGTCTTAGGGAATAGTAGTTGTCATTAGAAAATGGAAAGGAAACGTCTTAACTCGACCAATTACCGTCAATTAAGGAGGAAAAATGCTAAAGAAATTCTTAAATCATGAGAAAGGGATCACCGGTCT
>CAZPQB010000046.1:0-2155 GCA_964588605.1 uncultured Dehalococcoidaceae bacterium
AATATATCACCTTTCCATATATGCGGTCTAGCTTAGTATTGATTTATAAAAGGTATGAGGGGTAAAATCAGGTTCGGTATCCACCTGTTGTTAGAATGATTATATAAGGAGGCATTTGCCATGAAAGTTCTGGGTATTGTCTGCAGTCCTCGAAAAGGGGGAAATACCGAAATACTGGTCGAAGAAGCGCTCGCGGCTGTTCGTGAAGCCGGGGCTCAGACTGAGTTGTTTCTGGTAGCTGGTAAGAATATCAGTGGATGTGATGGCTGTGGGAGCTGCTTTCAAACTGGTGTCTGCAGGATAAAGGACGATATGCAAACGCTGTATATACAGATGGAAGCGGCTGACGCTATCATATTCGGCAGTCCGGTCTATTTTAATAGTGTTACGGCGCAGGCCAAAGCCATAATCGACAGGACTTTTATCTTTCTCGGGAACAAAAAACTGCGGGGCAAAGTGGCGGCTTCAGTTCTGGCAGTGAGAAGGGTGGGGGCGGGACAAACGAGAGCTCAACTCTACACTTACTTCATGGCCCAGGGTATGATGCCGGTTTGGGGGGCTATAGGTTATGGAAGAGAAAAGGGCGATGTAAGAGAAGGGTATGGTGGTAACATTGACTCCACAGCACTGGGGGAGGCACGTGCTACCGGCAGGGATGTCATCGAGATGGTAAAAAAGCTCTCCTGAACGAGTTAATATCAGAGATATTCGTATCCATTACCGGAGAATGTACCGGATGCCGGCCATTATGAAAATTGTCCACGGTAAAGTCGGCTTCAGCCTGTTCTCCAGAGCATAGTTTACATAAATATATGTAAGTCAAATGCATCCATTAACAGGATGTACCAAACCGCCAAAACCCGCTGTCGTCGTTTGCAGATATTATTATTTACTTCATATCGAGGCTTGACACCACCTGGGGCAGTCCACCGGCGACGCATAGCGTCTGGCAGGTGACAAACGCCCCCAGTTCGGATGCCAGGAACAGGGCAGCCCCGGCTATATCCTCGGGAGTGCCTACCCTCTGCATGGGTGTCTTTGGGCCCAGTCCCTGATTGAAAAAGGCATCCTTCTCTTTGTCGGGCATTGAACCTATCATGTGGTCATAAAACGACGTGCGGATAGGCCCCGGCAGAATGGCGTTTACGGTTATATTAAGGGGGGCCAGTTCCCTACCCAGGTCATAGGTGAATCCTATAATAGCGGCTTTAGCGGTATTATAATGAATCTCGTGGGCGGGCGGCTGGATGGCTCCGATGGAAGAAATACCGATAATCTTGCCATATTTCTGTTTTTTCATATGAGGCACAACATATTTGCAGAAAAGGAAGTGACTTTTCAGGTTCAGGGCCTGGACTTTATCCCACTCCTCTTCCGTGATATCTTCGATGGGCTTGTGGGGAGCTATTGCCCCGGCGTTGTTCACCAGGATATCTATCTTTCCATATTTACTAATGACTTTATCCACGGCTTCACGGACCTGATTGCCGTCGGTGACATCGCATTGTATGGCCAGTCCTTCTTTCCCTTTCTTGGATACTTCCGCGATGGTATCGTTTGCCTCTTTCATGCTGATGTCAGCGATAGCCACGGAACAGCCTTCCTCCGCAAATTTAAGGGCCATGCCTTTCCCCATTCCTTTGGCGCCCCCGGTGATAATAGCCACTCTATTTTCAAGTAACAATTTCTCTCCTCCTTCTGATTTAGTCTGAAAACGTATTATAACTGTATGGTGTTATTGCTGGTCGGTGGTCTATTCAATTATAAGGAAAATGCCCGTGATATACAATGTCGGCGAGTGTTCGTTATACGACCACCCAAGTACGCCATTGCCTAGTCCGGGGTATTTCCCACCCTTGTGTATGTACCTGTCAGTGCTAGGTCTACGAACAGAACCGGTTTATTTATTCTAACGAAATTCAGCGGACCGTGTTTTAGCCCCGCCGGAATATACACGGCTGTAGGCACTTTGATTACGTGCTTTTCGCCTTCTTCGCCTAATGAAATCTCCACTTCAGCATCGAAATCCCTGGCGTCCTCCGGGTTCGACGAGAAAAAGTGCAGGTACTGGTTGAATTCATGTTCGTGAGGCTGGGTTATCATCAGGCGGGGTGTCGTGATGAAAAAACAGTCCAGCGAACAGTTATGTCCGCCG
>CAZPQB010000046.1:2255-15214 GCA_964588605.1 uncultured Dehalococcoidaceae bacterium
AAGCCCCTTTTGGCCTCGGCTTCTTCTGATACCTGGGTAAAATGCTTGATAACATCCTGATTGATAATTTTAACGATAGGCTCCCAATCGAAATCTATGGCTCCCTGCGGGCAGATTTGCTCGCAATATGAGCACCTGTCACATGTATCTATTAAAATCGGTGGAGATAAAGACATATCAATGCTGTGGGTAGGGCAGTTGTCCATGCAAAGTGTGCATTTGGGATAAATGCATTTCTCTTTATTGACTGTATATTCGAAGGCTCTGATACCTAATAGCTCTTGCTGCTCTGCTGTCCTCCGTATGCCTCTCGGTGGTCCCGGGTACAGTTCGTCGTATTCTTGTCCCTGCGGTAATACTGGAATGAGCTGGCGCTCACCGGCGTATACTGCCCGGCTGCGCTCCGCCATTTCCCGACCGAAATCCTTTGCCAGCTTGAGGTCGATTTCATCGGGGTGTCCATCGGTAAAATAAGGTTTGGGTTTCTCCGGCAGAAAGACGCTGCCGTACCAGTTGTTCCAGCCGATAACTGTCAGGCCCCTCTGCGTCATCAGGGGTACTACTCTGGCCAGGAAACGACCCGGAAAAAGCCCGTGAGTGCAGAAAGCGAAGCCGTGCTTTCCCTCCACTGAGTTCATGGTAAATTCTATAAATTCCATCACGTTGGCTGGCTCTCTCCTGTGCCATACCGGGGCGCCCAGTCCGATTAAATCGTACTTCACTAAGTCTTTAGATTCTATATCCTGGAGGCGGGCAATATCGCTCTGCTCCGATAATTCGCTCATGCCGGTGTGGACTGCCTGGGCAATCTTCCTGGTATTGCCTGTCTGCGAATAATAAACAACGATGCTTTTCACATAATCTTCCGTGGGTGTTTGGTTATTAGGGAATCATCTCGGGAAGGCCCGGCAAAGTGGTTGTCATCCATCTAGTTTCATCCTTGCCGATATGGTACATGTCCCCGATCATCACGAACGATGGTTTTCCACCTTTGCCCCGTATCATGGGGTGAACCGCATAGACCTCGTCGGTCAGGATTGTCCACTCCATGTAGTCACGCTCATGGGGACCTGCGGTGATGTACGGCGCGTCGCCGTAGGACACACCCAGGCCATGACCCAGCTTATCGCACTCAAAACCCCATTCACCGACCAGGTCTTCAATCTTTTTACCGGCATCCGTTATCTCGAGTCCGGGTCTGAACTCCCGCACTACCATCTTCCTCATTTCATCGCACAGCGCGAACATCTTCTTATAAACGCCTTTGGGCTCTTCCCACCAGTATGCCCGTATCATTTGAGCCCCGTATCCCAGCTTTCTGGAAAATTCCGGGGAAAACGTTATGGGGTTTGGCTTTTCTATAACTGTCGGCCCCGGGAACCAGGGGTAGACCAGTTCCGGCCGACTGTGGATTAAGATAATCCTGTCGCCCACGCCGTGAGCTTCCAGCACATCATTGGCTTTGCTGGCTGCTTCCTCTTCTGTCATGCCTGGCCTCAGGTTGGCCAGAAAGGCGTAATGGGCCATGTCCGAAATCTGCATGGCCTTCTCTATCAGAGCCATCTCCTCGGCGCTCTTGGGACCGCGTATCTCGCCGAACAGCCTGTGTGCTTCCACGAGTTGAGCATTGGGGCAGAGCTCGGAGAAGGTCTGGTATTCGAACACCGGCCAGAAGCGAAAGCTGTCAATGCCTATCTGGCTTTTTTTGAGTTTGAGGCTGATGATATACTTGGCCGCGTCTGCCGCCAGGTTCGCCGAGGAACGGATATTTTCCGCCGGCACCCAGCAGCCCTGTTCCACCAGCTGCTCGCCCGTCATGCCGGTATTGCTGGGGATTAACAGGACCGGCTCTCCCTCGACCGGGAAAATAATCATGTTCATCTTGCTGCCCCATACCCTTGTTAGATAGTGAACTGGTACGCCCAGCTGGGTTCCGCCGTAGACAATAAGAGCCGAGAGTCCGGCTCCCTTCAGACTTGCCCTGAGGAGTGACCACCGGCGCTCTTTCTCTTTCAGGCTCAGCTCTGGCTTCGATTTCTGTTCCGGCATTTTGAATATCCTTTCCGCTTTACTGGTTTTGTCTTCTTAATGTCATGCTTCTGGACATAGTCTGAATATCAAGAATCCATAAAGGGTATGATGATAATATCGCGACCTAAGGGGCTGTAACTAATTTTACTCTTTCTGCCATGTCACAATCAATTTTTTGATTCTTCTCGTACCCGGAATGTCTATAACGTTGATATTTAGACTGATGAAGGTGCTGCTTTAGGTCTTAAGAACGGGTGGGTGTCGGCGCTGTTGTTTCTTTGGCCTGAGCCTGAACTGGTTGTAAAATGCTGGCCGTTGTTGAATAATTATATTGAAAGGAGTCGCTAATGTTATATGGATATATGGGGAAATTATTGTTCGTGAATCTTTCCACGGGTGAGATTACGGAAGAAACACCTGAAGATAGTTTCTACTACGATTATATCGGTGGCTACGGCGTTGGCGCCAGAATTCTTTATGACCGTCAGAAAGGCGGGGTAGACCCTCTGGGACCGGAAAATATCTTCGCGCTGGTTACCGGTCCGCTCACCGGCAGTCCTGCCATCGGGGGTGCCCGTTATCAGGCCATGGCCAAGTCACCGCTCACCGGAGGGTGGGGGGATGCCAATTCCGGCGGGCACTTCGGCCCGGCTCTCAAGTTTGCCGGCTATGACGGGGTATTCTTCTCCGGTATCTCGGAAAAGCCGGTTTATCTCTTTGTCGACGATGGCAAAGCTGAATTGAGAGATGCCTCTCACCTCTGGGGAAAGGACATATATTTTACTGAAGATACGCTGCGGGATGAGCACGGTGCCGCGGCCAAGGCGGTAAGCATCGGTCCCGCCGGCGAAAAGCTCTCTCTCGTGGCCGGTATTATCACGCATAAGGGAGATGCTGCGGCGCGCTCGGGATTGGGGGCGGTCATGGGTTCTAAAAAGCTCAAGGCTGTTGTTGCCCGGGGAAATAAAAAAGTGCCTGTTGCCGATATGGAGACGGCTAACCGGTTGCGGCAGGAGCATATAGAGGATTTAAAGGAATTCATGAAGCATTTTCATGAATATGGTACGGGTGGTCATGGCGACCTCTCGGCTCACAGTGGCGATACGCCTGTCAATAATTGGGGTGGCATTGGCGTCATTGATATACCCGATGTCTCGGGTCTTAACAAGGACCATGTCATCGCCAACTTGGATAGGCGATTTGGCTGCTGGCGCTGCCCGGCCGCGTGTAAAGCTAGCTTGAAAGCGGGGAATGGAGAATATAAGTATCCGGCGGGCACTCACCGTCTGGAATATGAGACAATCGGCGCTTTAGGAGCGAACTGCGGCAATACCAATGTTGAGTCCATAAACATGGCAAATTATCTCTGTAATGCTTATGGAATGGATACCATCTCCGCCGGCAGCATCATATCCTTTGCCATGGAGTGCTATGAGAATGGCATTATCACCAAGGCGGATACGGATGGAATTGAACTGAACTGGGGTAATCACCGGGCCCTTGTCGCCTTGGTAGAGAAGATGGTCAAGCGTGAGGGCTTTGGCGATGTCCTCGCCGACGGCGTTAAGCTCGCCGCCGAGCGGATTGGCAAAGGAGCCGAGAAGTTTGCCGTGCATGCCGGCGGACAGGAACTTGGCATGCACGACCCCAAAGTCGCCGGGCACCAGTTCGCCGGTATGCCGTCATCTGCCATGTACTGGATGAATTCTACCCCCGGTCGCCATACCCAGGCTTTCGGCCGTCCCTCTTTCATAACTCACCTCAATAATGCCATGGGCACCTGTATGATTATCTTCCTGTGGCCCTCGGCTCGCGGCCCCTACTGGCAGAGAATGATGGCCGCCGTCACCGGATTGGACCGTTCCACGGAGGAATTGCTCAGGGCAGGTGAGAGAATCGGTTGTATGAGGCATGTCTTTAATCTTCGTGAAGGTCTCAATCCTCTGGAGCATTACATACATCCCAGGATTTACGGCGACCCACCCCAGACAGATGGCCCGCTCGCCGGTGTTACCATGGACATAAAAGAGGAGGCCTATTGGCACCTCGGTGCCCTCGATTGGGACCGCATCACCGCAATTCCCAGCAGAGATAAACTGCTGGAGCTGGGTCTGGATGATATCGCCGAGGAGCTCTGGCCGCCGGAAAAGATGCCCAGGATGGGACCTCCCGGCTAATATAACGGGCTCTGGCTTTGATAGGTCAGTCTGATGGGAGTGGATACATCCGGCCATGTTCAAATGTACTATACATATGTACGGGCTGCCGCAGGAAATAACCACGCTTCGTGAGATAGAGGTTGAACTGGAAGATGGAGCGGGTATGGCAGAGGTTGTGGCCACCATGAAGCGAAAAATACCGGCACTGGAAGGACCGGTTATTCGTACCGGTGAAAACAGGCTGGAGCGCTTTTACAAGTTCAATATCAATGGTAATTTCTATTATGACGGCATGGACTTTCAGCTCCACAGGGGCGACCGTATTGCGCTGCTTGTACCCGTCACCGGTGGATGATTTTAAAGGTTGATGCTTTAGCTTGAGGAGTCAGATTATTTTAGAAAAGATACGGGTCGTGGTCATCAGCCACGACCCGTCTTTTATCCGGCGTTTTATATATCTTTTCGGAGCCTAGAACATGATTATATTGCGCAGTACTGCTCCGCTGTCGGTTGACTCTATCGCCTCGTTGATTTTTTCCAGTGGATAGTGCCCGGCAATAAGCTCGTCCAGCTTTAGCTGACCCGCCTGGTAAAGCTCGACATAGCGGGCTATGTCTATATCCAGCCGGGTGGAGCCCATCATGGAGCCGGTAAGGATTTTCTCGCTCCCGATGAATTCGCCGGCACGGAAGGCCGACAGGTCACCCATGGCAACCCCGATAACCACCATCATTCCCCTCCTGCCCAGCATATCAAATCCCTGACGCAGCGCCTCGATGTTTCCCACCGTCAGAAAGCCGTAGTCCGCCCCGCGGCCGCCTGTCATTTTCCGCACCGCCTCGATGGGCTCTTTTTCTTTGGTGGTATTGACGGTGTGTGTCGCCCCGAATGTCCTGGCCATCTCCAGCTTATCATCCCGGATATCCACGGCGATAATCGGATAGGCTCCGGCGTGCACGGCTCCCTGGATAGCGTTCATGCCGACACCGCCGGCCCCCATCACGATGACGCTGCTCATAGGTTTAACCTGGGCGCGGTTGTGCACCGCCCCGAAGCCGGTCATGACGCCGCAGGCCAGCAGGCAGGCACGGTCGACTGGTAAATCACGTGGGATTTTGGCCAGCTGGTATTGAGAGACCACGGTATACTCGGCAAATCCGCCTACCGGGCCGGCCATCGGTCCGAGCCGCGTACCGTTTTTGTCGATATGGTGGCCACCCTTCGCAAACATGGCTCTCATGTCTATCCCCGTGCACATGTGGCGGAGTCCGATGTTGCAGTAGTAGCAGTGCCCGCAGCCTGCGTTCACGCACGATGCCACGACGTAATCACCGGCCTCCACCTGCATCACGCCCTCTCCTGTTTCATCTACATAGCCGGCCACTTCATGGCCGGGAACACCGGGCAGCTTGCCGGGGAGTTCTCCTTTAATGGCGTGGAGGTCGCTGTGGCAGATGGCTACCGCGCCAACCTTGACCTTTACCTCACCTTTCTCCGGTGCGTCCAGCGTTACTTCATCCACCACTAGGGGCTTGCCAAATTCATAGCAAATCGCTGCCTTCATTGTAACCTCCTTATTCATATTCTTTAACCGGTGCATGGTTCTCTGGGGTTGGAACTTTAGCAGCTATAATAGGACTATTGGAAAATGGGTGTCCTGAACATGCGCTTTGGCAAACGTATAGAACATTTTTCAATTCTGGTTTGCGCAGAGTTTAGCACGGTTACTATGGTATGTCAATTTTATAGAAAGGGTAATTAGTCGTGATTTTATCGCCTGATAATGAAGGTATACTTCCGCCAGCCGGGACGTTTATTATCATTGACAGGCTTAAAAAATGGTGGTAAACTCTGCCAAATTCCTGTAAAATTGCTAGGTGTTAGAGACACGGCTCCCGCTTTAAAATATCTGTTGATTCAAACACGGTCAGGAAAGGAGTATATCCCATGCCAGGCAATGAATATGAAGTGCTCGGTCCTTGGGCAGAGGCTGACCCTATCCCCTCAAGGGGAATCAGTCCCCGGGTAGCGGATTTAGCGGGTAAAAAAATTGGATTGTACCGCAACGGCAAGCGGGCCGCCGAGCCCATAATGAACGTGGTAGAAGCCAGATTGAAGGAGAAATACCCTACCGCTGAATTTACCCGGTTCGCGAACATAAGGGCGAATGAGGCGATAATTGAGCAGGATGCTAAAGACGAATTTGAAGACTGGCTGAAGGGGGTCGATGCGGTTATCGCCGCCTACGGCGACTGAGGGGCATGCACCAAGTACCTTGCGTACGATGCAGTATCCATCGAGGACAGGAAGAAGCCGACGGTAACGCTCACCAATAACGGATTCTCTAATGACGCCGAGTCCGCGTCGCGGGGTAAAGGTATGCCGGTATTAAGGCATATACCGACCACCGTGCCCTGCGAAGCCAGCGTCATGGAAGATATTGAAGCCGGGGTTGACGGGGCCCTGGACGCTATGATATCCGCCTTGACCCGGCCATTGACTGCTGAGGAGGCATCCCCAAAGACTAGGGAAGTAGAGAAGCCCGCCAGGCTCATTTTCAAAGGCAGCCTGGAGGAAGTGAACCGCTTCTTTTACCAGAGGGGCTGGACCGATGGCCTCCCCATTATCCCCCCCACCGAAGCAGCCGTGGCCGAGATGCTCACCGGCACTGACCTCGCCCCCGACCATCTGCTGGGTAAGTTGCAGTCCCGACTGGGTAAGGCCACCGTAGAGAAGATTGCCATCAATGCCGTCATGGCTGGGTGCTTGCCTACTTATATGCCCGTGTTGATTGCCGGCACCATCGACCTGCTGGAGTCGGAGCCCGGGTTCATGGGCTATACAACCTTCGGCTTCAGCACCGGCTCGTGGGCGCCGTTCTGGATAATCAGTGGCCCCATACGCCATGAAATCAATGTCAATAACAGCTCCGGTGCGTTCAGCCCGGGGAATATCGCCAACGCCGCTATTGGGCGTGCCATGGGTCTTATTATCAAGAATATCGGCGGTGTGCGTAAAGGCGTTGAGGATATGGGCGTTATGGGCAATCCCATGAAATACACCATGGTCATTGCCGAGAATGAAGAAGAAAGCCCCTGGGAACCGCTGCATGTGGAATACGGCTATAAAAAAGAGGAAAGCACGATTACGCTCTCCTTTCCGCAGACCTACCTGCAGCACTGGCCTTATGGTGCGGACGCCAAAGGCATCCTTAATGCCATCGTGGATAACACTCCCCGCGGCATGCGGTATACCTATGTATTGACCCCGCCCCACGCCAGAAACCTCGCCCGGGAAGGCTATAGCAAGGAAGATGTGAAGAAATATATCGCCGAAAACAAGCTTGTGGACATGTCACGTATCATGGCGCAGGCGGGCATGGGAATACCGCCTCCGGGCCCTCCGCCTCCCGGCATGGGACCTGGCCCAATGCCCAAACCGGGCGACAAGGTACCCATGATAAGGGACCACAGGTTTATTAAGGTTATTGTCGGCGGCGGGCCGGGGGCGTTTATCGCCCATATTGTTGGTGGCGGTGCTACTCCCGGCAGGAAGGAAATCCAGAAGATAGACCTGCCGAAAAACTGGGACAGGCTGGTGGCGAAGTACAGGAATGTAGTGCCCACCTATGCTAAATACTGAAGTGCGGGAGGACTGAGTATGGAGTTTGAAGGAAAAATCGCGCTAATTACCGGGGCGGGTGGCAGCGGCAGCGGGCAGGGCAGGGTCTTTGCCCTGGCTTTCGCCGCCGAAGGAGCCGATGTGGCGGTTAATGATATTGATCTGGCCAGAGCTGAAGCTACCGCCGCCGAGATAAAGGCTTTAGGACGCCATTCCATAGCTATCAAAGCCGATGTCTCAAAAGAGGATGAAGTCAATGCCATGGTGGAAAGCGTGGTCAGGGAGATGGGCGGAATCGATATCCTGGTCAATAATGCCGGATTCGGTCTCCCCATACTGGTAGAAGACATGACGGCGGAGGAATGGCACCGCACCATCGGTGTCAATCTTGACGGCGCTTTCTTCTGTTCTAAGGCGGTCATCCCCATTATGAAGGGTCGCGGCGGCGGCCGCATTATCAATATCGCCTCTCCCGCCGGCAAGGCCATGACCGTTAACGGCTGCGCTGGCTATACCTCGGCCAAAGCCGGGGTCATGGGCTTCACGCGGCACCTCGCCTTTGAAATCGGACCTTACCACATCACCGTCAATTCTGTCTGTCCGGGCATGGTGATGGGTGGAGAGCACATGCCGCCGCCCGATGTGCTTCAGAAGATGAAGGAAGGCTCCCTCCTGGGAGACATAACAACGGCCCAGGATACGGCCAATGTCGTTCTCTTTCTGGCGTCGGAAAAGGCGCGGATGATTACCGGCACCAACGTGGATGCCTATCCCATTGCCCCCGGCGGCAAAGAGCACTGGAATAACTTTGTCAGGAGGCGCAAGGATTTTAAAGCCGGGAAAAGAGATAGACCCTGGTGATTTTTGGTTTATCCATAAGTTACTGATTAAGTGTCAAGAGGGAGGTATCTGGTGGCTGAAGCAACAACTGAAGCGGTATTCCAGCACCACATACAGACAATGTCGTCAGGCAACCTTGACGAAGCCCTGAAGGACTACACCGAGGATTCGGTACTCTTTACCCCCATCGCGATGTACATGGGGCTGGATGCCATCAAAGCGGGCTTTGCGGCGATGTCGACGCTTCATCCCGTGGTGGCCGCTAGCTTCAAGATAATCAGGCAGGAGATTCAGGGCGAATATGTTTATTTCCTCTGGTCGGCACCTCCGGCAATCCCGTTCGGAGGGGACACGTTTTATATCCATGATGGAAAAATCTTGATGCAGTCGGTTTTCTTCCCGACCGGCCGTTAAGTTCTCTTTGTGAGCTGTATCCAGTATCGATAAATAAAACCGGGCGTGCTTAAACCCTGGTAAGTCAGATAATACTCTTTTTGATAAAAGGAGGTAAAGCATTATGATTGTGGATAAATCAGTCGCCTCGTATGAGGTGCTTAGTCCCTGGGCGGAGGCTGACCCCATACCGCTCAAAGGCCTGGCGCCTCGTCTAAACGACCTTGCGGGTAAAAAAATCGGTCTCCTGTGCAACAATAAGCGGGCGGCGCCGCTCATTTTGAATGTTGCCGAAAGGCTTTTAGAGGAAAGATACCCCACGTCTGAGACAAGCTGGTTTTATGCCCGTTCGTTTTCGGTATCCTCGCTGGAGCCGGATAGAAAAGCGGAGTTTGACGACTGGATTAAGGGACTCGATGCCGTCGTTGCCGCTGTCGGCGACTGAGGGGCATGTACCAAGTACCTTGTGTACGATGCTATTTATATCGAGGAGCATGATACGCCGGTAGTTACCTTTGCCTTTGAGCACTTCTTTAACGATGCCATGTCGGCGGCCTCCAGCAAGGGCATGCCTGTTGTCAGAATTGTGCCGGAGACAATCGTCTCCGAGTCTACCGTCGTCGAGGACATCGAGGCGGCTATTACCGCGGTGGCTGACGACATGGTGGCGGCACTGACCCGGCCGCTGACCGCCGAGGAAAAGTCCCCCAGGCCACGTGAGCCGGAGCACCCTGAGAGAATCGTCTTCAAGGGCAACCTGGAAGAGGTGAACCGCTTCTTTTACCAGAGAGGCTGGACCGATGGTCTGCCGGTTATCCCGCCGACTGAAGCGGCGGTTGCCGGGATGCTTACCGGGACTGACCTGCCTGCCGATCATCTGGTGGCGGAACTCGAGCCCCGGCGCGGTAAGGCCACGATTGAAAAGATTGCGATTAATGCCGTAATGGCTGGTTGCTTACCTACCTATATGCCGCTGCTTATTGCCGGCGTGCAGTGTCTGGCGGATAATCCTGTGTCCGGCATGATGGCCGCCAGCACCGGCTCGTTTTCGCCGTTCTGGCTCATTAACGGCCCCATAGCCAGGGATATTCACGTTATCTCCAGCTACGGCGCCACGAACCCGGGCAATATTGCCAATGCCGCTATCGGCCGTGCCATGGGACTGATAACCAAGAACATGCGCGGCATACGCAAGCAAATCGAGGATATGGGAGTATTCGGTAATCCGGGCAAGTATTCCTGGGTCGCCGCCGAGAACGAAGAGTACAGCCCCTGGGAACCCCTTCATGTGGAACGCGGCTTTAAGAAAGAGGACAGCACGATTACCCTTACCTTTCCTCAGTCCTTTCAGCAGATGATGCCCTTCGGTACGGATGATAAGGGCATACTGGCTACCGTCATTGGCAGCGTTTCGCCGGCGCGCATGGGGCTGTTCATTCTTTTGCTGACGCCGGCCCATGCCAGGTCTTTCGCTGACCGGGGCTGGACGAAAAAAGCCATCAAGGAGTATATCGTTAAGAATACCATTGTCCCCGATGATTACTTTCCCAGGCTCGGATTAAAAACTGATAAGCCTTTTGACCGCGGCAATGTTACCGGTCCCGGCCTCGGCCCTCAGATATTCCGTCCGGATCCGCGCAACCCCGACCCCGTTCAGGTCTATGTCTTTGGCGGCTTCGGCTCCTGGATGGGTTTCATGCAAGGTGGCCCGCCGCCCGTGACCAGGAAAGTGGAACTTCCCGGGAACTGGGATAAGCTGGTGGCTAAATACAAGAATATCGTGCCGTCATATGTAAGATATTAAGTCTGTATTTTACGGAGTCAGGATATGTTTGACTGGGAAGTTGTCATTATCGGCGGTGGACCGGCGGGTCTGACCGCCGGGTTGTATCTGAGCCGTGCCCGGCGGCGGACTCTCCTTCTGGATAAGGATAGCTTTGGCGGCTATATCAGGAATATAGAAATGATAGAGAATTATCCCGGGTTTACCGAAGGCGTCGCCGGTGCCCGGCTTGCCTCGGAGATGGTGAAACAGGCCGAGCAATACGGACTTCAGATGGAACTGGCTGAGGTGACCGGCCTTGAAGTTTTCTCCGGTACGCGCTGGGTTGGTTGCGCCCGGGGCCAGGGTTATACCACCAATATCGTCATTATCGCCGGCGGTTCCCGGCATAAAAAACTCGGCGTCCCCGGTGAGGATGAACTGGAAGGCAGGGGGGTCTTTAGCTGTGCTTTCTGCGACGGCGGCAGCTTTGCCGACCGGGTGGTGGCGGTGTGCGGGGGCGGCGATTCCGGCCTCACCGAGGCCCTTTACATGGCGAAGATAGCGTCTAAAGTCATCCTCATTGAGGCTATGCCGGAGCTTACGGCCACCGCCGTCCTTCAGGAGAGGGCTAGGGAAAATCCCAGGGTTGAAATCCGCTGTGGTGTCAGGGTTGAGGCTATCATTGGGGATGGCAAGGTCGAGGCGATAGAGTGTCTGGATACAGCCAGCCAGAAGAAAGAGACGATTAAGGTGGATGGCGTCCTGGTTCAAATCGGCCTCGACCCCAATACGGAGTATCTGGAGGGTATTGTTCCCCTGGATAGCTCTGGACAGGTCATCGTGAATGACAAAATGGAGACGGAAGTACCCTGCGTTCTGGCCGCCGGTGACATCAGGAGCGGTTCACCCCGGCAGGTGGTTACGGCGGTCGGCGATGGCGCTATAGCGGCTATCTCCGCCCAGAGAATTCTTCAGGAAACGGCGTAAATCGTATTATAACCGGACAGCATAGCCGGTGATAAACAACAAAATCGCCCTCTACTTCAGACTTTCTCGGCGGCGGCGCTCAGGCCATTAAGGCGACCGCTCATCCAGGCATAACCATGGCTCAGGCCGGCGCACATCGTGGGATAGTCTACCGCAAAGCGGTTGCCGATGGTATTTCCGGACATGTATAGTCCCGGGATAACTTTTCTGTCTTTGTCCAGCGGCTGGAACCTGGTGTTCGTTATCACGCCTCCCAGGACCACCAGTATATGCTGCTCGATTATGCCCGCGTAAAACGGCGGTTTTGCTATGGGCGTTAGCCGGTCAGGACGCTTGCCAAAGTCCAGGTCCTTCCCCAGCTTAACCAGTTGGTTATACCTGTCTACCGTGGCTTTGAATGTTTTCACGGGCACCTCCATTTTCCGCGACAGCTCTTCGATAGTGTCCGCCTTGACCGTCAGCTCCTCCACCTGTGCCCGAATCATGTCGTTGGCTTCATAGAATGTTCCCAGCCCCACCCCCATTATCTTTATATCCGTTTCCCAGTTGCTGTCGAAAACCTGCCAGACCCTTTTACCCGGCTGACGCACGAGTGAGTTAGCGCTGCTCTGGGCGGGCACGTCTTCGTTTTCGAATCTCTCCCCGTCGATGTTCACCCTCAGGAATGCGTTGGCGCCCGAAGCCCCCACAGTCGCATGGGACATCGGTGCGTGAGGTGCTTCCTCCATCACCGCCCCGATTAACATTGCCATCTGATGCCCATCGCCCACGTTTAACGGTTCCGGGGCGTCCTCCAGGTCCTTGTTCCGGGTCATGTAGATATTGCGTTCGCGGGCGACCTCCGCCGCCGGGGCGCAGTATTTCTCCATCATCCACGGATTATTCCCGTAATCTCCCGTACAGAGAATTACGGCCTTGCGGGCGTTGAACTGTACATAGTGCCCGGCTTTATTACGGGCGATAACACCGGTAACCCGTCCGTTTTGCTGTCTTATCAGTTGCACGGCCGGGGTCTGGTAGCGTATGTCCACCCCCAGCTTTAGCGCTTGGTTCTGGGCGCATTCTAATGCCAGGCTGTGGTTAAGCCCCGGGTTCACACCGTCGGTATGTATGTGGCATACCGGGAAATCCGGGTAGTATTCCGTCTTCGGGTCGTAGCCGGC
>CAZPQB010000047.1:0-15118 GCA_964588605.1 uncultured Dehalococcoidaceae bacterium
TTTCAAAAACTGGTACCCCTGGTGCGACTCGAACGCACGACACGCGGTTTAGGAAACCGCTGCTCTATCCTCTGAGCTACAGGGGCACGCCCTTACGTTCAATTATACCTAACAATGTCAAAAGAGAGCAACGTGTCCCATTAACGCAGGAGGTTTCTCGCCTTTAGGTCACTGGCAACGTCCTCAAGTTCAAGTTCTTTAAGTATGGTTTCGGTGGGCAGGCCGCTCTCAACGTCCCAGCCACGTAGCTGGTAATACTCGCTCTTGAGGCTCTCAAAGTCAGCCCTGTCCACTCTGGCTCCCTTTCTGGAGACGATTTCGCCGTCTTTTCCCGGGACAATGCAGTCAGGGTTGAAAAAGACGAACTGTAAAGGCTCGTCGTGAAGATAGTCGAGAAGCCTGTCTCCCTGTCTCCCCGGCCATCCCTGCCGAAGTAGTATAGCCCTTTGCAGGTTGAAGATTCTCTCCCCAATTCTGTTCAATCCCGTTTCGTTTATTTCTCTGCCTGTAATCGCGGACAATACCCGACTTTCCATGGCGGGGTCGCCGGTATGGTCATCAGCGAACCTTACCCATATTATCGGCCAGAGAAAATCGCATAGGATGGAGCTCTCCTTGGCATGGGTGCGGTCCTGGATTTTCTTGGCGGCCAGAGCTTTGCCCTCATAGGTGGAATAATCGCAGGCGATGGCCCCGCCCCAGAAGTTCTTGGCCACGTTCACAAGGTCGTTGTAAGACAGGAATGCGTCCTCGTCCTTGCGCGCCCATTTAGTCCATAGCCACAGGGAGTGGCTGGTTTCATGAAGCTGGTTAATCGGCCGCCTCTGCTCGGTGGCGTAGAGCAGCCCGTTGGTCAGAATAAGCCTGGGGTCGTAGTCCCTGGTCTCACCGGCGCGCGTGATGACGTGGGCGTGCAGGATTTCCTGTGCTCTTTTCCCGACATTTTCGGCGGTTTTGAGCGTACCCCGGGCCAATAAATCGCCAAAGCCTTCCCGGTACGCAATTTTCCTGGTTAGTTCTTCAATAAATTCGGCGCTGCCTATCTTCGATAGCGGCAGTCCGGTGTCTTCCTCACTCAGGATGCCTTCCTGGTAGCAGGCGGCCAGCCAGTCAATCAATGGTTGCATTACCGTGGTATCCAGTCCGTAACGGTCGCACAACCTTGCCCCCAGCAGCGTTACCTCGGAGACATCACCTCCGTATCTCGCCGCCTGTCCGGCGTAGACATGCGTCGCCTGGCAGAAATACTTGAAGCGTCGGCCGCCTTCGGCCTCGTACGATTTTCGGAAACAGCCGAGGCCGCAGTTGTAACAGGCACGGAGCCTGGTCCGACCGGGTATGTCATCGAGCCAGTCTTTCCAGGTAAATTTCCTTATTTGGAGTATCCGGTCGGCGAGTTTGCTGAGCCGTTCCGGGTCGGCTGCTTGCGGACGCTTATTGCCGGAAACGACGATAGCCTTAAGCTTCTTCGACGCCATCACGCTGCCGAGGCCGCTGGCGCCGGAGGCACCGTCGTCGGTAAGCATGGTAGCGAAGGAGACAAGATTCTCGGCGGCGGGACTGATACTCAGGACGCTCACCTCATTACCCAATTCCCCTTTAAGGATATCACTTACTTCAAAAGCAGACTTCCCCCAGAGGGGTGAGGCGTCCCTTATTTCTATAGCGCCGTCACGTACGTCGATGTAGACGGGGTTGTCGGCTTTACCCTGAACCACCAGCCCGTCATAGCCGGCGTACTTGAGGTAAGACCCCCACCTCTCTCCCAGGTTGGCGTAGGAAAACGCCTCCGGTTCCATGACGGGCGCCTTCCCGCAGACCTGCCACCTGCATCCAGCCAGCCTGTTAAAACCGGTGACAGGGCCGGTAATATATATGAGGCAGTTCTCCGGGTCGAAAGCTCCAGCTTCGGGGGGCACCATTTCCCAGTAAAGTCTGGCGGCAATGCCCCTCCCGCCCAGGAACCTGTCTGCGTAGTCGGCGGTTGGCAGCCTGATGATATTACCATCGGACAGATCCACCTTAAGGATTTCGCCGGCGTATCCGAATTCAGCCACGCTTAACCTCATCTAACGATAGAATCACCAGTGTATGCAGAAGCATAGAACAACTAGCTAATAGTTAGCCATATGCCTGATCGTTTTCTTGGCCTTATATTGTGGTTTTATCTTTCCGCCATTAGCCGTTTTAGCTCTTCAAGGTGCTTGCTGAAATTGCCAAAATGTTCTTCCCGGCTCGGGGATCGGAAGCTGCGGAACAGGTTATCATCCTGCACGTTTTCGATTATGATGGGGAGCAGGTGCCAGGGTATCGATATGATAAAAAGACCTTCCGGAATTGGTGTGTTGATTGCCTCCATGCCAAGACTGAGACCGGTAACGGTGAAATTTACTTTGCCGCTTATGAAGGGATAAACGTACATCCAGGAACACGCCATGACAGGTGTCCCTTTGCAGGACCATATATCACCGGTGGTGTAGCCTATGGCCCTTAGCAGGACTTTGGCCTGGCTCACGCTGGCTGTAATAACAAGGACATCCGGGTCAAACGGCAGCTGGTCTATGGCGGCGAAGGCAACAAAGTTAACGGAGCCCTTCAGCATCCTGGGGATGAACTGGTAGAGTCTGCTGTTGCCGCGTGCCTCCTTATACAGTACTCCTCCTCCCCCCATTCCGCTCACGAGTGGTGGGGCAGGGTCCGTCATACCCAGAATAAAGGGCTCCACGCATACGAAGTCCTCCTGTTGCACATAAAAGGGCTTTTTCGTTTGGGCTTCTACAAACATCTCACAGAGGGCTGGTCCCTTCTTTATCCTTTCAATTCCATCCGGTTTGGTGGCCAGAAACTTAACACCAACGGGCTTTCTTTCGAAGTTGAATCTATCAAGAGCAGAATAGTCTCTTGGGGTTGAGTTCATATACAGTCCCTCCTATTTCTTTATCCTGTCCCTCATGTCTTCCAGTACTTTGTTGACACGTTTTCTGTGGGCGTCCCCGCCCGGCCCCGGTTCCATCACCGGACTGTATGGCATCACTTTAAGGTTGTCCAGCATGATGGGGATAAGCTGGAAGGGTACCGATATCAGGAATAATCCCGGTGGGAAGATGTTCAGTTGGTTCATACCAGTCCCCAGGCCGGTGATGTAGTAGTTCAACTCGCCGCTCACGACGGGATAAATGTAAATCCAGGCGCACGCTACCACCGGTGTTGCCTTGCTAACGAAAGGTTTCCCCGTGGAGAAGTTGATGGAGCTTAACAATGTATGTGCCTGGTTGATATCGGCTGTCATCACAAGCACATCAGGGTCGAAGGAGAGCTGGTCGATGTGAGCGAACGCTACGTACTGCACCGAGCCTTTCGGCAGAGTGGGGAGGTACTGGTACATGGTTCGGCAGGCATTCGCTTCCCTGTAAAGATCCTCTTCGCCGCCGAGTAACCCGCTGACGAGAGTTGGAGATGGATCCTTCATGCCTAATATCATCTGTTCCACGCCCACGCAGACCCAATCATCGGGGCCTACGTAAAACGCATCATTCTCCTGAGCTTCTTTCAGCATTTCGCACATATTCAGCTCTTTGTCTATTCGCTTGATGTCTCTGGGTCTTTCAATCATGAACTTGACGCCTACAGGTTTCCTTTCGAAATTGAACCGGTCTAATACGGAGTAGTCTCGCGGAGTTGATTTCACGATAACCTCCTCAATATTTCTATTAGCTTCAGTTACATAACGGGATATAGGTATGTAGCAGACGGCGACTTCTCACTCTACATGATAAGCCAGCGATGGCTCACCGAGTTCCTCTGTCATCTCATCACCTCTCTTCTTAACCTCTTCGACAAATCCGTCTCTTCCCAGCTTAAACCAGTAAGGCTCCCACTCCATGTCTTTCAAGTTTTCTATTAAACCAGAGATTAGGTCGAAGGGGACAGTAATAATAAGCAGACCTTCGGGCAGTACCTCCCTGGCTTTCATGCTGTAACCGAGGCCACTGATGTTACAATTTAGTTCGCCGCTTAAGTACGGATGAGCATATATCCAGGCACACGCCAGGCATGTCGTTCCCTTGAAGTTCCACATTTTACCGTTGGCATAGCTGCTGGCTCTCAGTATGATTTCTCCCTGTTTCGTGTTGGCTGTGATAATCAATATATCCGGATCATATGTCATCTGGTCTGTGGAAGCGTGAATGAAGTACTTAACGGAGTCCCTGGGTAATTTAGGACAGTAATCATAGATTCTTCTATTGGCACCTTGGGTTTTAAACATGGAGAACATCGGCCCTATCTGACCGCTGTACATTATTGGCGGGTAGTCCGCTATGCCCACCACCTGCTCTCCACACTGCACGTTCTCCTTCGTAGCGTAGAAGGGTTTGCTGGTCTGCGCTTCTTTGAACATCTCACAAATCCCTAGACTCTTGTCCAGTTGCTCGATCCCATCCGGTTTTTTCATTGAATATTTGACACCAACCGGCTTATATTCAAATTTGAATTTCTCGAATATAGAGTAGTCAAGCTTCTTAGACGTCATGATGTAACCCCCTGAAATTTATTTGGCTGTCCTAATAATACTACAAAATAAATAGCTGAAGCTATTTATTAACTCTTGGCCTGAATCTCTCGATTTCACCGCTCAATTTTATAGCCATCTTTATATGTGGTTTTTCGAAACTTCTCCAGGTTACTCGTACATGCGCTACGTTTCTTGGTATAAAGAGCGCCGAGGTTGTATTGATTATCTGTCTTTCATCACCCATAAACCTCTATTTCAGCTCCAAGATACTCTGGATTGTGAGGGTCGGTACGTCCCTCCCGCGATACCTTCACCATGTATTTACCGTATTTCGCTTCAGCCATATGATTACTCCTCCTGATGAATAATGAGAATAACCATACAGCTTTGGCTTGTTCATTATTAAGTTTCCTTCGCCAGTTCTGCAGCTATTTTCCTGACCTTCTTCTTATGTTCGGCTCCACCTATAGTATATGAATGTGGAACCCATGGCATTTCCTTTAGATTGTCTATTATCCCGGGGAGTACGTCCCAGGGTATGGATATAAGTATTTGACCTTCAGGGAAGAGCCGTCTTGCTCTCATACCGAAACCGAAGCCGGTGACCGTCAGGTTCATTTCGCCGCTCAGGTAGGGGTAGAGATATAGCCAGGCGCAACCCACCACAGATGTTCCCCGGGCGGACCACATTTCACCGCTGGTGTAGCTCTTGGCCCTGATGAAAATTTCCGCCTGGCTAACGTTAGCCAGGATAATCATTACATCTGGTTCGAAGGAGAGCTTATCTATGGGGGCAAAGGCGACATAGTTGATGACGTTATTCTTAATTCTCGGCAGGTAATCGTAGATTCTCCGGTTGGCGCGGGCGTCCTTGAAGGCTTCAAGCTTCGGCCCGACCCGCCCGCTCTCGAATACGGGGTCATCGGCCACCATCCCCAGCAGCATCGGTCCGATGCACGTAAATTCTTCTTTCGTGACGTAGAAAGCATTTCCCTGCTGAGCCTCTACAAGCATGTCGCAAAAATCCAGAATTTTGTCCAGTTTCTTCATCCCCTTCGGCTTGGTGGTCAGAAACTTGACACCTACCGGTGGCCTTTCGAAATTAAATTTTTGGAAAACTGAGTAGTCCAGTTCGCGTGAACTCATAGTAACCTCCTTTGGATTAATGTTGAATAACTGGTACACAACTATAATAGGATTGTTACTGCTGATATTCAAGTTCGTTTCATGTAAGGTCTCTTGGATGGGGATATTGGAAGCGTGGATGGTACTTATATAATCACCTTTATGTTTGTAGTATAATGTCTGGAGATTTCCAGTGGTGGTACTATGATATGTTACCCGAAATGAAGGTAAGAGTGCGGATATCGAGAGTACAGCGGAAAAGGCCCTGGCGGACAGGGAGTCTGTCTCATATGTCGGGTTGAATTAAGAAATCGGCTCTTGCTTAGAAGAAAGGCTGGATTACCCATACATTATGGGCATCCAGCCTTTCGGTCAGACACTGGCAAGCTGCAGAGCTAGCTCTTGCCTATTCTGAACATCTTGGTTCCGCAAGAAGGGCATACGCCCTGCGTTGCTGGCTTACCATTCTTCATGGTTATAGCCTTGGGGTCTTTCATCTCCTTCTTGGATTTACATTTGACACAGTATGCCTGTACCATAGCTACCTCCTTGAGTTTGATTTCGGTATGAACAATACAATATTCTCGTGCATAATGTCAACACCGTAGAGAAGTTATACATTCAGGACAAACTTAACCATTATTCATTCCGGTCAAACTCTACCGCCTGGATAATCTTCTGGCGACTAAATCAACTGCTCTTCGGACACTCATTCTTGGGGTGGAGGTAAAGCCTTACGGACCCGGCGGAAGATAACCAGTAGCAGGAGTGCCACGATGATAGCAGCTATAGCGATAACCACTGGGAAAAGCCAGGGAAAACGCTCGCTAACCGGGGGTTTCTCTTCCTCAAATAACGGGTTGGCCGCCTGGGGGCCAAGCGTAGCCTCGGGCAGCTCTTCGGTAATGAGATAAGGGAAGATATGCTCTATATCATACGAAGGCTGCCGGGCTTCCGCATTCCCGTAGTAGAGCTTATAAGATTGCTGTGGCTCGGCGGCGAAGACCAGTCGGCGCCAAACGCCCCAGACATTAACCGATTCTATGGTGAGCGGTGGACTGTCCTCGTCATGAATAACTAGACGGAGGTAGCGGGAAGTTGTCTCGGGATAGGTAATGACGAGGCTTTTACCGACGAATTTGGGGGTGTCAAAGCTATATATCTCCGCTCCCCTCATGATTGAATTCCATCTCTCCCCATCGGTACTTGACTGCACGGTAACTTCTCGATAGAAATTTACATCAGGTACACTTATAGACAGCCGATAGCTGGGGAGTCCGGGTGTGCCGAGGTCTATGTCCACGTTGGTGATATCCTGTTCTTCATTGCGGCTCGTACTCAGAATAGATGATTCCCAGGATATCTCTCGCGCCGGCGTCTCTTTGACGAAGAAAACAGTGGCGCCGGTTATATTCAGAGACCCGCTTCCATCATCGATTATCTTTACCCGCAGGTAACGTGCCGTGCTTTCTGGATACCTGATTCGGGTATCACGGGTGGTGAACCCTCGCTCTCTGACGGTAAAGGCGAAGACCGTTTGCTCGCCTATCACCATCCAGTTGGTGCCATCATTGCTGGTTTCTACAGTTGCCTTGCGGCGAAAATCATTAGCCGGGGTACGAAACTCGATTTCGTTATGTATGATACCTCCCTTCCCAAGGTCGGCGGTGAATATATTGTAGCTGCCGGGAATATAGCCCTTGTCAAGGATGGATACCGGAAAGGAAGTACGCTCTTGTTCCGCCTTACTTATCTCTAGCTTGTATGGTATTTCCTTGCTGTCACTACTGATGATGCGGAGGTCGGCCAGACCTTTGGAGGCAGCGGCATACACCTCGCGGTCGGGTGCCAGCTCGACAAGGTCATCCGGCTGGAGCCCTGAAGGCAGAATAATGTCCTTTACGTAACGCCAGTCTTGATGCGAAAAGTCGGCAAGGGCACTGGAAGAAGCCAGCAATAGAAGCGTCAGGGTAATCAGTAATATTTTAATCACCCATAAGCTATTTTTCAATGAATACCCCCTTGATAACCTTACTGTAGCGCTGGTAGAGGTAAGCGCTGACCAGCAGGAGCAGTCCCAGGCCAACGAAAGCGCCGATACGATAACCCATCTCCAGCTTGAATACGTCGTAGACAAACACCTTGATGATGGGAAATACCAGAAAAGCCAGTGCGCCGAGTCGTACATAACGCCAGCGTTTCATTATACCAATAACCAGGCCGATCACAGCATAAATTGCCCAGACAGCCGTGAGAGAGAGGTTTTGAGCGTTCCTGAGACCTTCCATGGAAGCTGGCTCCGCACTAATCATAGCACTTTCGAAGGAATGCCAGACCTCAAAGCTCAGTATCCACAGTGAAAAGATATTGGCGGCAATCAGTAATGTTGAAGCTGGCGTACTCCATTCCGGGAAGGTCGCTCTCTGCCGCCAGAGTATATAAGCCGAGATGTATGTGGCGGCAATGCCCACTACAAAGGCAAGGAATCTCTCGTTAAGTACCGGTTGAAAAGAACGCATGTCTACAGTAGTATCGAAGAAAATCAGCCTTACCGCCATGGCAAGGAAGATGACATAGCTATAATTGCGAAGGTTAGGCATACGTAATGTAAATGACAGCCACATAAGCAGTACGAACTCAACCGCCCATACTATGGTTGTCCAGGCTGTATCCCCGAGCTGGACCGGTATAGCGATGGTAAGAAAGATCAGGGCAATCGCCAGGGCAAAAAGGCTGAGCCTTGCATTCTCGGAACTTCTCATTAGTGATACATAAGACAGGGCTCCATAGAAAATCGCCACTAGGAGGATGAATCCTCCCATCCATAGCCGGAAATCGTCCCACATGATACCGAGACTTATACCCAGGTAGGCGGCTGCATTTATCATCATCAGAGCATAATCAAATACCTGGGGAATACGGCGCCAGATGATGTGGAAGAGAGAGGTAACGCCGACGAAGATAAGGAAGATGAGTGTTATGCCTATTTCGGCTGTACCAATACCGATGTATCTATCGAATTCAGAATACCACATTGCGAAAGCTATCAGTGAGCACACCAGTGCCAGGAGGGTGAACCAGCGCCAGTTGCGAAAAGTGGACAGGATAAGTACCCCGATATCAACCACGATAACATAGACCAGTAACTGAACAGCCTTGCCTGCCGCGTCGGAATCTAGCCCCATTTCTCCAAAAGCGCCCAGAATGAAAGGAGCCGCGAAGGCGCCGAGGATGCCTATTATTGCTAGAGACATGGAATTATAGTAAAGGGCCAGTAATGCTGAAGCGGCACTGACCAGCAGCAGGAAACCGACAGCGACATATATATGAACAAGGTCGTAAATGGCGAAAGAAGCGAAGATAGACAGGTAGAGGACAGCGATGCCGCCGCCGCTCAGGACCTGGGTCAGGATGGGATATTTTTTCTGCCAGTAATAGCCTAATCCCAGCATGACCAGGCCAGCAACAATACCCAGAATAATACGTCCGGTGGGACCAATCCAGTCATTATCAAAAGCGAATTTCAGAAAGAAAGCGATGCCGACAATAAGAGCGAGGACACCTATCCTGGCCAGCCAGCTGCCACCTAAAATCTGCTCCCATTCACGCTCCCTGACTTTAGGGGGTCTTTCTTTAGGAGGTGGCGCTCCAGCCGCCGGAATCGCAACTGCTTTTTGGGCTGGCGCGGCCGGGGCTGCTTTCAGCGGGGGTGGTGGCGTAGTAGGAGGTGTCGGTTGAGGCACGGGTCTGGTTATGCCCTGCCCACGCTCCAGCACATCCAGACGGTCGGTTATCCGGGCAATCAGTTGCCGTAGCTGTCGTATTTCCTCCTCAACCGCTCCTGACTGCCCCTGAATATCTTCGGCATCCAGCGTAGGGAGTGAGGAACCACAGAAGATGCAGAATCGAGCGGTTGGCTCGTTCTCTCTCTGGCAGTTAGGACATAACATAGTCCATTTATCTCCTACCGCCTTGATTTTACCCTTACGACATAGGTGTTAGCAATCTTATCATGCCAGCCCTGTTTCTGTCCATCCCAGATAATCCATAAATAACCCAGATAAATGGGTATGGTGGCTAATATCTTGCCTGGGAGTTCCCTTAGCAGGGCGAAGGCCAGCCCTGGTGCGGAGCCTTCGGCATTCGTTACTCTGATGCCGACGGACATCTTGCCGAGGGTCTGGCCTTTCAGTCCGATGAAGAGCCAGTGATAGAGAAGTATTATGGGGAACCAGAGGGAAACAGGCGATAGAAAATATCCTAGGCCGATTAAGCGACTGATAAATAAGGTAGAAATTACAAAGGAGATGAACCAAATAATGATGCCGTCAATAATAGCCGCTGCCAGGCGTATCCAGAAGCCCATGTATTGAACAGTTGCCCTTGTCGTGGCCACTTCAATGCCGGGCGTTGGTGCAGGCGCTGGTTTCTCTTCAGTAGCTGTTAGTTTCGAACCACAGTTGGCACAGAAGCGTGCTTCAGTTGGGTTATCATGTCCGCAGCTTTTGCATTTAATTGATGCCATTAACGCTTATGTCTACAGCCTCAAACTACAACGGTCGGTTGACATCCCTGGTGGAGATAGGGGGACAATAGGCAGAACTTTTTCTATCTCCTTAGCATCAAACATCTAAATTATAACGAGCTTAAATGCATAAAACAAGCATGTGTTTGCACTGTACAATTTACTTGACTGCAAAATCGATAATAAGAACAGTAACATTATCATTAAGTTTGTTATCAAATAATACTCGTCTATCGTTAAACAAACATAGGGGCAGGTCATATTGTCAATAGATAACTATTTTCCTATCCGAACAGTTAATTATGGGGGATTGTAGTCAGCTTCTATCTGGTCTTATTTGCTTTCTTCCTCGGCTGGTATATAGTTCATGGGATCGGAGATACAATTGGGGTCAAAGGTCTTTTTAATCTTGCGCATCCAGTCATGAAAATTGCAGCAGGTAGGTCCTATTCTCTTTAAAAATTCCTCTCCTCTGGCAACCCAGGAAAAACTGAAGGGTGTTTTATAGCATATTTCAAATCCCTCGATTTCCATCTGCTGCCTGCCTTTGATGGATTCCATATTGATTGAGCTATATTGCTGGCCGCATTCAAAGAGGGCAAAGTGAGTGCCTTCAAATGAGACACCCCAGCTATTGAGGGTACCATCTTCCATAATTACGCCCATCCTAGCATACTTGTCTCTATGAACCTCGTTAGCTTTTAACCCAAGAGACGCAGCATCCTGGGTCTCCATTCCTATCATTCCATCCACCTGGAAGGTCCCCGTGAGGCGGAAAGCCAGCCGGGGGATGAAACAGGCCTTAATCATGGTGAGGAAATCGCGTTTCTTGAAAGTCGGGTCTTCACCTATGGGCGATGTTGTACCTCCGGTTTCTTCCAGTATTTTATCCAATACCTTTACCTGATAACTGTGTTCATCCGGAGTATTTCCGGCCATAATAATAGAGAAAGACCGCCTTGGTATTTCCAGTTCGCCAGCCTGCCTCTTCTCATAGTATTCATTGTTTGAGCCGGTTACGCATGCTCCATGAGTGCCTGGTCCGCCTGTCTTGTGCAATGCATAACCTATGCCGGCCTCACCGATTTTATAGATAGCCTCACCATACTGTTCCCAGGTGGGGAACTCGCAAATATGATACTCATAATATGGGGGTATCTCCGTTTCATAGTATGGTGATGTTCCGGTCACTTTCATCTCCGCCGGTCCCGGCCAGGGATGGAGATGGCCGGCGCATTTGGTGAAGACCCCCAGTCCTCCCATAGCCCCGAGCGCGCCTCTGACTATTCCCCTGAGGCTTGGTCCCGGCCCATCGCCAGAGAACCATCCTGCCCCCGAGCCCGGCGCACCTACGTTCAGAATCTCCCCGGTGGGTAAGACCCATTCCACGCCGAAGAGGTTACGGCCGCTATAGCCGTGGCTTATGGCCAGGATATTATTACCGTGCATGGAGGTGTGACTTGCCAGAAACGAGGTCTGGCAGCCGGCGGCAATCACATGGCAGCACAGTCCCCTCTTCATAGCTTCCGCCTGCACCTGAGCAAAGGAGACATAGGGTTCCACCACGATGAACATGTTTTTCTCGTCTATATCCAGTATCCGGTTCATCCGCCTCAAATCCAGAATGATGATATTTTCTTTATCGGCGGCATTATGCGACCCGAAACCGGTACATAAAGCTCTAGACTGTATTCCGCGCCGGTTGCACAGTTTTATTATTGCCTGGACATCCTGTGTGCTTCCCGGCAGGACCACGGCTTCCGGTCTTTCAAAAAACCTGATTCCTTTCTCTGCTCCTCCCCAGGGTTGAAATGCGTACCCGTCAAGCACCGCCAGGTCTTCGGATATATTTTCAGTCCCAACGATATCTTCCAGTTCACGATAGACGTCTTGCTTTAAGGACATTTTTTACCTCCTCGTATAGTTAAATCGCCTGTTCCAGTAACTCGATAATGTCTAGTACCTTTAAGCTGTCGCCACTCCCGTCAAGGGCATCTTTGAAATTTCTCTTGCACCAGGGGCAGGCGGTAACCAGAGCCTCGGCTCCGGTAGTTTTAGCCTCTTCAATTCTCTCCATGGCTGACCATTGGGCAAAGTCGGGATAAGCATCTATCACGCCGCCGCCGGCCCCGCAACACCAGGCGTATTCACGTATACGCTGCATCTCAACCAGTTCCAGGCCGGGGATGCTTTGAATAACATCCCGGGGGGGTTGATAAACGCCGTTTGTACCTTTCCGCCAGGGCTTGGGCGGGTCGTAAATATAGACCTGGTTGAAGACTATTTTCTCCACTCCATCCCAGGGTACGAATGGTTCTCCCATTCTGCCCAGATGACAGGGGTCATGATAGGTTACCTTCATAGGGATTTTTCTGGTCAGTTTGAGTTTACCTTCCTTTATCAAGCGATCGAGGTATTCGGTAATATGCAGAACCTCATAATCACCTGTAATTCCCATTTTAGGATAAAGGACTTTAAAAGCGTAGTAGCCATCGGCACAGGCGGTCACCACCGTCTTGACGCCGGCTGTCTTCAACATTTCGACATTATTTTCGGCGAATTTGGTGAATTCACCGATATATCCCAGTTCGTAGGCACGACCCCCGCAGCAGCTCTCATCTCTTCCCGCAATACCAATATCCAGGCCGGCTTTTTTAAGCAGATTAATGGCGGCTCTGGCTATGGGCCAGAGTTCTTCATCAAAGCAATACCGGCAGCCGGCATGAAAGTAAACCTCCGCCTTATCCTGGGTAATATTCTTGACATCCAGCCCCTGCGCCCAATCTCCCCGCCCCTCCTTTTTTGCCTGCATCATATTGTCTTCCTTTTTCAATCCCTCGATTACCATCATATGGGCGGGGTGGAGTTGGCCGTCTTCAACAGCCTTAATTCTCAATTCCTGGGCAATTGCCAGGGGTTCCATATCCTTGTTGGACTTACAGGAAACATCGCAGGCACCGCACATCTGGCAGCGGTATAGAATATCCAGGTAACTATCCGTATAGCCCAGTCTTCCCTGCAGCACTGACAGTCCGATGGCTAACCTGCCTCCGGCCGAATAGGCGTAGAAGTTGTACCTGCCTATGCTCGGGCATACCTCAGCAAAATCGTAACCGCTTATTTTGGCCTGCGGTATCCATTTGCACTCAGAACATCGGCAACATCTCATCATATCGTTTTCATAGTCTTTTAGCGTCATTTGTCTTACCTCTCGCGTTTTCTTTTAGAATTAAAAGCAGAGTTTTCCTGCATTCATAATATTATTCGGGTCGAAAATAGTTTTGACTTTCTTCAGGGCTGCTATAGTCTCCCCGTCTCTCCGGTATGCCATCCTGGCTATCTCTCCATACGGTCGACTGAAGAAAGCCCCTGCGTCCATTAAGGACTCAGCCGCCCGAATATATAGCTCTTTGATACCGGCTGCTTCCGTGGCATCGGCCGGGTTATAAAAGAGATTAAACTCGCAGTGGCAAGACGTTCCCTGCACCATCGGCTGAACGTACGCACTGATATCGGATGCTGGATACGCGTGTTGCTCGGCCGCGCGGTGCATAACGTCAATGAATTTTGGTACCCTGTCAAGGGTAGTCAGGAAGGGAATATCCTGGAAAGCCTCTTTATGACGCAGTTTCCAGTAAGGTTCTTCCGATGGCTTTGCCAGAATTTTTAGTAATTTATCTGCTGACACTCCCGACAATAACTGTACCGGCTCAACGCCGGCCGTTTTAGCGGCATCGGCCATCTGTTTCTCCTGATAAGCCACCCTTTCTTCCGGAAAATAATCGTAACCGGACAGGCAGAAGAAAAGCAGCCAAGGTGGCAGAGCGCTCTTCAGATTGTTATATTCCCCGGGGTTTTTAGCCATAATAGCCGCCAAGCTGGACCCATTCAGCAATAGGCACTCATCGCCGACCTTCAGCCGCATCAGACGATAGACAAGGTCTGATATTTTATCCAAATCATTGGACTCTGCCAGGAAAGGTTTCTGCAGTCTGGGCATGAGCTCGCAGCGGACTGTTGACCAGGTGACGATGCCCATGGTACCCTGGGCGCCCTGTACTACACGAGCGAAGTCGGTCTGGCCAGGACCCATCGGATTGACCTGGGCCTGCTTGGCTGCCCATTGCTCTTCCAGGGAACCCGGTCCCGCTGCCGACCCTGTCCTGAACAGGTCACCGGTGCCGAAAATTACCTCGATACAGGTCAGCGGGTCGAGTGCATCCCACTGGTAAAGAGGCATGATGACAGGTTCTCTTTCCAGCATGCTACCTATCACGGATTTGGTACTCCGGGGGAGTAAAGGCATATTGAGTCTGAGTCCTGCCTTTTCCAGTTCAGGAATCAGTTCACTAAAGGTCACACCGGGCTCAATCATGGCTACCCGGTTTCTACGGTCGATTCTGACTATTTTCTTCATTCTGCTCAGGTCGACCATTATAGCCCCGTCGGCACCTGGAACGGTGTCACCCCGGAGATGCGGTGCGCCCGAACTCACGGGCACAAGAAGCGTATGAGTCTCATTTGCCCACCTTACCAGCGCCTGCACTTCGTCAGCGTTTCCGGGTCTGACGACACATCTCGGTGTTATCCGCGGTGCGAAGCTCAGGTCTCCGGAATACTCTTCCAGTACCCCGGCGCTATCGAGGACATTCTCACTACTGAATATTTTTTCAAGTTCTTTTTCAGCCATATTTTGCTCCTCTTCCTGTACTTATCAATGCTATATCCTCCAATCTATTATCTTAATGCGATGAAGTATATCTGGCGGCGTTTTCCCCGGCGATGCGGCCTGAATTGATAGCAAATCCAAAGGCACTACCGGAGAGTCTGTCGCAATAGGTATCCGACTCCCAGCCGCCGACATCGACACCCGCGGCGTACAGTCCCGGGATGGGGTTATCCTGTTGGTCAAGAACCTCCATATATTCGTTAATCTTAATACCGCCAAGGGTGCT
>CAZPQB010000048.1:0-15078 GCA_964588605.1 uncultured Dehalococcoidaceae bacterium
CCGGGCCGCGATGCTTCATCATTTCCGGAGCCACCGCCGCCTTCTTGACCACAGCACCTTCCGGCGCCAGATTGCCGAAGAGCAGGACAAGCCCGCCGGTGGGAGAATGAGCGGTTTTCACAGAGCGGATAACCTCGCTGTCAAGCGTCTTTACCTTAGCGATATTCTCACCTACCGTTTTGCCGGTTACCGTTCTTGAATTCAGTTTCAGAAGTCCTTTAAGCTCACTCATAACCGCCGGTATGCCGCCAGCCCTGTCCAGGTCCTCGATGTGATGGGGACCGATTGGCCGCAGGCTGCTCAGGTATGGAGTACGCCGGCTTATCTCGTTAACCACCGAGAGATTGAAGTCAACGCCGGCTTCGTGAGCTATGGCCATAAGATGTAAAACGGAGTTGGTGCTGCCACCCAGAGCCATGTCAACGGTAAAGGCGTTATAGATGGCGTCGCTGTTAATAATACTCCTGGGACGTATATCATCCGCCAGTACCTTCATAACCTGCTGCCCGGCTTGTCTAGCCAGACCCTGCCGACGGGCATCAACGGCAGGAACGGTGCCATTACCCGGCAGACCCATACCCAAAACTTCGGTGAGGCAGTTCATGGTATTGGCGGTAAACATGCCCGCGCAGCTTCCGCAACCCGGACATGCCAACTCCTCCAGTCTGAGCAATTCCTCTTCGGTCATTTTACCACCGCTTACAGCACCAACTGCTTCAAATACCGAGCTAAGGTCAATCTTTTCGCCATGCAGATATCCCGCCATCATGGGGCCGCCGCTGATAAAGATAGCGGGCAGGTTCATTCTCACCGCAGCCATAAGCATCCCGGGAATAATCTTGTCACAATTAGGTATGAATACCAGGGCATCAAAGCCATGGGCTTCCGCCACCAGTTCCGCCGAATCGGCTATCAGTTCCCGGCTGGGTAGACTGTACTTCATTCCGGCATGGTTCATGGCAATGCCGTCACATATGGCAATGGTATTAACCTCGAAGGGAACGCCTCCCCCCTCGCGAACACCCGCCTTGACAGCTTCAGCAATACTGTTCAGTTGTATGTGTCCGGGCACAATCTCACTGTAGCTGTTGACGACGCCGATAAACGGCTTGTCCATTTCGGCACGTGTACAGCCGAGGGCGAACAGGAGAGACCGGTGCGGCGCCCTTTCAATCCCCTTTTTTACGGCATCACTTTTCACTTTTTCACTCTCCAAAAAGCATCACTAAAAAAATAACCGTCTCTGAAGACGGACCAAAAAGCTAAACCATGGCAAAAAGCCCGTATCTAAAGATAGCATGAGCGCCCGTTTATTGTCAAGCTGGCGTATAAGTAATTTCTCATGGCATCAGGCGAATGGCTAATACCTTACCCCCTTAAGCCCCTATATTAAATCCCCCTTTAGTCCCCCTTTTTTAAAGGGGGAAATGGGGCGGGGTGATTCTCCCTTAATCCCTCCTTACCAAGGAGGGAGACAGATTGGAGTTAGGCATTGATTTAAGGGTTTGCAACATTATCTTCTCCTTTTAGTAGAGGAAGAAGGAGAGGGATTTTGGGGCGGGGAGGCTATTAACGGATAAGCCGTAGATGATACGAGGGCGGCGGGTGGGAAAAGATATGAAAAGGGGGTGGGGTGGTGATTCCCGCTTCCGCGACAGCCATTTCGTTAAGCTCGTCCCGGAAATAAGAGTGGGCGATGTTCTAACTATCCGTCCCGACAGGGTGCCACCGATACGCCCCTGCCTCCCGCACCACATAACCCAGACCCGGAAAGGCGAAGTGAAAGGCCAGTACCAGGGCTTTCTCCTCTGCGGCTTCTTGCAGGAGCCGGCGCCTTACAGCTACGAGCTGTTCGGGGACAAGGTCGAGAACAGAATACCATTCCGGATGTTCAATCTGGATGGGATGAAGAAAGGCATCCGAGATACACAGCAGCTTCTCATTCTTCGATGAAACGACCAGCGCCATGTGCCCCAGTGTATGCCCGGGCGTGGCAATTGCCCGTATGCCGGGTACGATATCGGTTTCTTTATCGACCAGTTCAATCCGACCTTTAAGCGGCGGGAGATTCTTCTGCGCAGTATTCACGAGGACCTCACGGCTATGCTCATCCAGCACCCTCTCCGCCTGCCCAGAGGTCCAGAAGTCCCATTCGTCTTTCCACATAATGTAGCGGGCATTCGCGAAGGACAGCTTTCCATCATTATCAGTGTTCCCGCCGAGGTGGTCAGGATGCCCGTGAGTGATAACGACCGTATCAATATCATCAGGGGCGATATTTTCCGCCAAGAGGTTCTGAAGAAGTCTCCCGGTAGTGGGGGCAAGTCTACCCGCCCCCGTGTCCACCAGTACCCTGTGCTTACCCGTGTTGACCACCAGGCAAATGTAGGGACTCGTCCATTCCAGCCATGGTGTCGGCAGACCATGTTTACGCAGCACCGGCTCAAGAGATTCAGCCGGGGCATTGGAGAAAAGGAGCGTAGCAGGCGGCGGGAAATCGGGCGGCGCGTACGTATGCGTACCATCATTGACGGCGATACAATCGTAATCTCCTACCTTGAAGCGATAACTTTCACTGTTCATAGCGGATTCCCCCTTTATATCTCCTCTCTTTCTACCGATTACGGCTATATGAGGTTGTTATGAAAATGTCTACCACCTAACTCAAGTCGACGGTCCCCCTGGTTATAAAGTTCGCCTCACGGGCGGCTTTTTCCAGTTCGTCACGGAAGGATGGATGGGCGATAGAAATCAGGAGCTTAGCCCGCTGCCAGACGCTCTTACCCTTGAGGTTCACCATGCCGTACTCGGTGACGATATACGAGACATCGGATGCCGGCACGGTGACCATGTCGCCAAGCTCCAGAGTGGGCGATATATTGGATATTAATTTGCCATCACTGCCCATGCGGGCTGAATGCAGACAGATAAAAGCCTTACCCCCCGGCGACATATAGGCCCCCCTGGTAAACTCCAGCTGACCGCCGGTGCCGCTTATCTGGCGGCAGCCTACCGATTCCGAACATACCTGTCCCCTGAGGTCAACCCTCAGGGCGCTGTTTATGGCTATCTGCCTGTTATTCTGGGCAATAACGTAGGGGTCATTGGTATAGTCAACCGGGAAACCTGCCAGCACCGGATTTCTATCCATAAATTTATAGAGGCGCTCCGAACCGGCAGCAAAGCAGTGAACGGCCCTGCCAGGATTGAGGCTTTTCTTATTGCCCGTGACCACTCCGGCCTCAATAAGCTCCATCATGCTGTCATTGAACATCTCACTGTGCACGCCCAGGTCTTTCAGTCCGTGCTTAATCAGCAACTTGCCGACAACGCTGGGGATGGCGCCGACGCCCAACTGGATAGTGGCCCCGTCTTCTATCTGCGCCGCCAGCAACCCGGCGATGACCTCGTCCTCAGGGGTTATCTCCGCCGCCGGGAACTCGGGTATTTTATACTCATAGTTCTCAACAATGTAATCAACCTGCGATATATTCACCACCTCGTCATAGCCGCCGTAGACCCACGGCTGATGTTCATTCACTTCAACGACCACCGTCCTGGCCACATCACAGGCTGCCTTCTGCCGCGTAATGGCCGTGCCGAAATTAAAGTTGCCGTTTTCATCCATCGGGGTCACTTCAATAAATGTTATGTCCACCTCATCTTTTAGCCATTCGCGGTACATCCTAGGACCCTCACTCAAGCCAAAGGGAATGTAGGAACAGGCTCCGTTTTTATGGTATTCCCTCTCCACCTTCCCCAAGAACCAAGAGTTGTGGATGAAATGCTCCTGGTAAGGGTCAATTCCGGGGAGCTGTGTATGCGAATGCTCTGCCCTGACTTTAACCTCTCTCAACTCCGGCGCCCGCTCCGCCAGTTCGGCATCAATCAGTGAAGGAAAACCGCAGATAGCCCCGTAGTCAATCCACATACCGGACTTCACAAGTCCGGCAGCTTCCTCAGCAGAAATCAGTTTACGACGATATTCCTCATGATAACCCGGCATATTATCTATCAGCTCACTTTCCCTCGATTTTTCTTATCTTGTTCAGCCTCTGCACATGACGGTCGCCCTCAAAATCAGTGTTCAGGAAAGCCTCAATAATGGCCGGCACGTGAGCTTTCCCCTCCTCACCTGACAAACAGCAAATCTGGGCGTCATTATGCTGACGTGCCCGTCTGGCGGTAAAAACGTTATAGCACTGGGCAGCCCGTATCCCTTTTACTTTATTAGCCGCGATGCACATACCGATGCCAGTACCGCATATCAGGATACCGCGGTCAAAATCGCCCTTGACGACAGCCTTAGCCACTTTTTCGGCGATGTCGGGATAATCTACCGATTCCTCAGTATAGCAACCGAAGTCTTTATAACTGTGTCCTGCTTCCTCAACCAGCCTGATAACAAGCGGTTTAAGGGCCAGCCCCCTGTGGTCGCCACCGATAGCAATACGCACTGATGCAACCTCCTAACTTAAGTATATCATTCACCCGAACTCTGAAGCCTTTTTAATACCTCGCGAATTTCCAGCCAGCTAACGCGTCCCTGCCGGATAAGCTGGGGCGGAGTAACCGTTAAATCAACTATGGTAGACAGTTCGTGTACTTTCAGCATCCCCTGGTCAAGCACCAGAGCCACATTCTGAATCGCCGCTCCCATCCGCTCAATAACCTCCCCGGCAGAGTAAGGGGTAGGCCTGCCACTGATATTGGCACTGGTAGCGGTCAGCGGCAAATGCGATATCTCCACCAGACGTAGAATTACATTATTATCGGGTATTCTAATTCCGATGGTGTCGAGACCGGCAACAAGCATAGCCGGTATCACCTCCCTCCTGGGCAGTACCAGCGTCAAGGCACCGGGGAGAAAACGGGCGGCGAGATGCCGGGCAGCCTCATTGACATATGCATACTTCCCCGCCTCTTCAACGGAACTTACGGCGACATGTATCGGGTTGGAATACGAGCGCCCCTTAAGGTCAAACACCCTGGCCACAGCCTTTACGTTAAGGGCGTTGGCGGTGAAAGCGTACCCGGTATCAGTCGGGCACACCACCACCTCACCCCTGGCTATCAGCCGGGCGGCCTGCTCCAGCACCGCGGAATCGGGACTAAAGGCATCTACCTCTTCTATCCTGATTTTCACATTATACCTCAAGCGGCGCATTGGGAAATACGTTCAGGCGCAAATCAGAGATTTCCCCAAGTTTTATTCTAGCGTATCCAGCAGCGGCAATCATAGCCGCATTATCGGTACACAGGGAAAGGTCAGGGAAGAACACCTCAAGTCCTTTCCGCCGGCAGGTAGCCCGAAATACCTCCCTCAGTCGACTGTTGGCCGAGACACCGCCGGTAACACTGACGGTCGATACTCCCCGCTCTGACGCGGCACGCACCGTCTTGGTGACCAGAACATCCACGACTGCCTCCTGAAAGCTGGCAGCGATATCGGCAAGCGGCAACTCCTCATGGCGAGCAATCCTGTCCTTGAAGGCATTAATTACCGACGTCTTCAACCCGCTGAAACTGAAGTCAAGCGTCTTCGACTTAATCATCGGCCGTGGGAAGCTAAAGGCATTATGGTCTCCCTGCCTGGACAGTTTATCAATTACCGGCCCACCGGGGAAGTCAAGGCCGAGGAACTTGGCAATCTTGTCGAAGGCCTCGCCGGCGGCATCATCCAGAGTAGTGCCCAGCAACTCATACCGGCTGGAATCCGGGACATAGAGCAACATGGTATGACCGCCGGAGACAGTTAGGCAGACATGAGGCACCGGCATACGGGGATTACTGAGCCGGTTGGCGAAGATATGCCCCTCAATATGGTGCACGCCAATCAGAGGCACCTTACGAGAATAGCTTATGGACTTGGCAGCCGCCACACCGACCAGCAGACAGCCGATAAGTCCCTGCCTCGAAGTGACGGCCACAGCTTCGACATCGGCCAGAGTCTTACCCGCGGAGTCGAGAGCCTCTTTAATGACATAGCCTATCAATTCCGTGTGTCTTCTGGCGGCAATCTCCGGGACAACGCCGCCGTACTTGCGGAGCAGGTCAAGCTGAGTGGCAATGACGCTGGATAATATCGTTTTCCCGTCAGCCACCAGAGCCGCTGAAGTCTCATCGCAGGACGTTTCTATACCCAGGACTATCATTGTTTAATTTAACCCTTGACCCCAGCACTACTCCTGTATTTATTGACAAACGCCCTGGCGGTTGATTCCTTAAGATAAAGCGGCGTTAAAGAGAGGGCGTCATCACTTTCACCCCGCTCAAGACGTTCTTCCGCCATGCCGGCAATTACCAAGCCACTAGGAGCCGCTTCTACGGCCTTAACATCAGCCTTTGATACGCCCGCTTCCTGGCTTATTATCCGATGATAGGATTTCGCCCCGTCGCCGACAATGACAGCGGGTTCCGTTATCAGCTTCGATAACCCCCTGACATCGCCAAAATAGTATTCACCGGTTCTGGCTATATTGCCGTCTTTGGGTCGGTAGAAGCCTGCGTAGACAGCTTCCCTGGTACCGGCGCTGACAATGGCACAGATTAAAGAAGACCGGGTCCTGGCACTATAGGCCAGAGCCTCAAGCGTGGATACGCCACAGACCGGTTTCTCAGCGCTGAAGGCAAGAATCTTGCCCACCGTTACCCCTACCCTTATTCCGGTCCACGAACCCGGCCCCAGCCCGACCCCTATTCCCTGCACGTCCTCAAGGGTAAGCTCAGCATCATGAAGGGTAGAATCAATGTTGGCGACTATCTGCTCAAGAGAGTCAGTGCTGGCCTTAAAAGTATGGTCCGCCAGAATACGGCCGTCTTTAACCACGCCTATAGCATTGGCGTAACCCGATGTATCTATGCCCAGCACAATCATTGTCAATCCAGTCCCTTGATTAGACTGCGGAATTTACCGCCGGTCGCCTGAAACTCTATCCGCCGTTTCCGGGCAGACAGGATATGAAACCGCACCCTCAGACTTTCATCAGGCAGAAGGGAAAGTATCTTTTCGCCCCATTCCACGACGATCACCCCGGACTCCGCTCGTGCCAGGTAGTCGAGAATACCAATTTCAAACCCTTCGGCAATATCTCCAAGCCGGTATAAGTCCATATGGTAAACAGGAAGCCTTCCCTGATATTCATTTACAATGACAAAGGTAGGGCTGTTGACCTGCCTCAGGTTTACACTCAGTCCGGCGCAGATACCCCGGGTAAGCAGTGTCTTGCCACAACCCAGTTCTCCGATTAAGGCAATGACACTCCCCGCCGTGAGCCTCTCTCCGATTTTCCTGCCGAGAGCGTAAGTAGCCGCGGGGCTGTTGCTGAGGAATACAAAGTCGTTCATCCGGGGTTATACCTGTTCCGCACTTGACGATAGTATAACATAATGGTAATCTGTGTTCTATAAACCATGGTTAAAAAGAAACTAAAACCACCCCAGAATGAAAGCCACCGGATAGCCACCACCGACGACATCGAGGTATCAACGTACCTGGAAATCGCCAAGGAGATTGGCGGTGAACAGCCAGCGGCCACCGAGGAAGCCGTATCCGGAGCCGAGCGCGAAGCTATCATCGTGCTGGACTTCGGCTCGCAGTACAACATGCTGATTGCCCGCCGGGTGCGCGAGTGCCAGGTCTACTGCGAGCTGGTGCCCCACGATACCCCCTGGGAGAGGATAGCCCCGCTTAATCCCAAGGGGTTTATTCTTTCCGGCGGGCCGGGCAGCGTTTATACGCCGGATGCACCCCTAGCGCCAGCTTATGTTTACGAAAGCCACCTGCCGGTGCTTGGAATCTGCTACGGGATGCAGGTTATCACGAAACAACTCGGCGGACAGGTGATGCCGGGGACCAAGCGCGAATACGGCCACGCTATCCTGCACCTGAGTGAGGTTGACTCAAAGCTGTTCGATGGCCTTCCAGAATCTACTCCAGTGTGGATGAGCCACGGCGATAAAATCGAAGAAATGCCGCCGGACTTTACCGCGATCGCCTATACAGAAAATTCGTCATATGCCGTCATCGGCAATGATAACGACATATTCGGTCTGCAGTTTCACCCTGAGGTAGCCCATACACCCGAGGGGACGGCTATCCTGCGGAATTTCGTTTACAAGGTATGCGGCTGCCGGGGAAACTGGACAATGGGCAACTTCGTCAGCGAGAGCATGTCCCGCATCAAAGAGCAGGTGGGTGACGGCAGGGTAATCAATGCCCTCTCGGGAGGGGTGGACTCATCGGTGGTGGCCACCCTTATCCATAGGGCTATCGGCGATCAGCTTACCTGTATCTTTGTCAACAACGGCCTGCTACGCCGCGAGGAAGCGGAGAGAACCCTCAAGGTCTTCCAGTCCAATCTGGGTATGAATATCATCTACGTCGATGCTACCGACAGGTTTCTCGACCGCCTGAAAGGTGTGACCGACCCCGAACAGAAACGCAAGATCATAGGCGAGGAGTTCATCAGGGTGTTTGAGGAAGAAGCTAACCGAATCGGCAGGGTGGACTTCCTGGCACAGGGAACCCTTTATCCCGATGTTATCGAGAGTGTTTCCTCGGTAAGCACGGCTTCCGCCAAGATTAAATCACATCATAACGTCGGCGGCCTGCCGGCGAAGATGGTGCTTAACCTTCTCGAGCCCCTGCGGTACCTCTTTAAAGACGAGGTACGCCTAGTGGGAGCCCAACTTGGCCTGCCGGAAGAGATGGTTTGGCGACAGCCTTTCCCCGGACCAGGCCTGGCTATCCGCTGTATCGGTGAGGTAACCAGGGAAAAGCTGGAAATACTGCGCAGCGCCGACTTCATCCTGATGAACGAGATTAAGAAAGCGAAATGGTACCGGCAGCTGTGGCAGAGCTTCTGCGTGCTTACCGATGTCAGATCAGTAGGCGTTATGGGTGACTACCGCACCTACGGCTATCTGGTGGCTATCCGCGCCGTCACCAGCGATGACGCCATGACTGCCGACTGGGCACGTCTGCCCTATGACCTGCTGGCACGGATATCTAACCGCATCGTCAACGAAGTCGATGGCGTTAACCGGGTGGTCTATGATGTAACCTCCAAGCCCCCGTCAACGATAGAGTGGGAATGAATGCCAGGTATTCTAAGGACTTTAGTCATAACCGGGGGACTGCTGACGGGTACTCTAGCCATTTTAACTTCCTGCGAACCTGCGGGTTTCTTATTCTCGGTGGACGGCAAGATTGAATGCGGTGGAGACGGCGAGGCCATAATACTCAATAACAATCAGGCGGCGGTTGACCCGACATATGAAGAACTGATTACCTTCATTAAAGAAGACCCTACGGACAGCAAAGATTACATCAAAAACGGCCCCAGGGCTTACGTATGCGCGGATTTTGCCGAGGAGGTGCATAATAACGCCGAGGCCGCCGGCATAAAGGCCGGATGGGTGGGAGTAACGTTTGTCGGCATTGATGAAGGGCACGCTATAAACGCCTTCGAGACAATAGACGAAGGTCTGGTATACATTGACTGCACCAACGGGAGAAGCGCTCAGGCCGGGGATAAAGAGCCGCAGAGCTGGGATACCATAGCCTACATTAAAACAGGTATGAAGTACGGGATAATACATGTAGACCAGGCAAAATCAGTACAATATGATTACTATTTAGAGTACGAGAAGGCATGGCACGAATACAAAGCTCTACTTGAATCTTATAATAAGGAAGTCGATAAATATAACCGGGAAATAAGCGGCAAAGTATATACCCTCGGCTCTCCCGAAGAAATAAGGATAAATGCCTGGAAATCAGAGCTGGAAGAACAGGAAGAAATACTGACTAGCCTAGAGGAGGAAGTGGGGAGTTACTGGTACGAATCAGAATACTCATCATATGTGGTTGAAAACGTGCTCATTCACTGGTAGGAACGCGACTACACTATTAGAGGTCTTCAGACGTATATACAGAGCCGATACTTACAGTCGTCATGAATCATACTCATAAATAGTCTTTGTTTAGGACAGTGCTGAACTCTCCGTCAGCATGCCAAGTTACAAATACATCTGATACAATACGAGGTAAAGGAGATAATATGTCACCAGAAGAGATGGAAAAGAGAATCCAAGCCTTAGAAGATCTCGAGGAAATCAAGAAGCTACACCAGAACTATATTAATCTAATGGACAATCTCCAGTATAAGGAGGTCCTAGACCTTTTCACAGAAGATGCTTCGGTAGAAGTCCGGAACTCTGGGGTGCTCAAAGGTAAGGAGGGGCTTACCGATATTTATATCAATAAACTGGGCAGGAGGACGGCCCGGTCAGAAGGACACTTTGTCATCGAACCGGACATCACCGTCGATGGAGACACCGCTAAGGGAACCTGGCTGGTGTACATGCTGTTCTCCATACCGGCTGTGGAGTGGGTGCAGGGAAGGAATGAGGCGGAATATAAAAAGGTCGGCGGGAAATGGAAGATTAAGTCAATGAAATTCACACGCACCAACGCTTCTAAACCGGACATGTTCCCCTAAGGAAACCGGACTCAAACGGCCGACTGGTCATGATGATGGTACACAATTGCCCGAGTAATCTGTAAAGACTATAACATCGAGACGTGTTCCATCATCACGTTGATGTCGTCCAGTTTTTCCAGGTTCTGGAAAGCATCGACGGCACGATCGATTTTCTTCTGCGTTAAGGCACGGGAAGCATTATGCCTGAATTTCTCCACGAGCTCCTCATCCTTTAGCTCCGTGCCTCGCTTAGCGCCCCTGGGGCCGGTACTTTCCTCGGTAAATGTTTGCCCCCTGGCTACAATCTCAATTTTGCTTAAGAATAGCGGAAATCCGCCGGGGCCCTTTTTCCCGAACTCGGGGTGGGGTATACACGTTATCTTCTTTCCAAATTCCAGTATCTTCGGGTCTTTCATCACGTGCGGATCCTGCCATTCCACACCTATTTTCACCCGGTGCGCCGCTACGGCAAAAACGTAGCGTGGATTAAACTGGGCATCCGCGATATTGATAATTTCCGGGTTGACAAAACAGGGTTGAGCTACGGTAGGATGACAATAAGCCGTGATACTCTCTATTTCCTCCGGCATGATGTTATGCTGGTCGATTACTTTATAAAAGCAGTCCAGAGCTCCATGGAGCATCCCACAGCACGGATACAGTTTGTAGTTCACCCTGGGGAAAATCCATTGCTTACCAAGGTCAGCCATCATGATATCGGGATGCCATTCTTCGTAGCCGACGAACTTCCAGAACCCTTCCTCAGGGTCGAAGACCGTGGTATCTCCCATATAGCCCATCTGTGCCAGCAGCACGGCATCGATAGCTCCGGTATTTTGCCACCCCGGCACTCCGTACTTGGTCATATGCCTGTGCGCGCTCATAGTATACCTTTCATGAGTCAGAACCTGACAGAGATGCCCGGCAAGCCCCAGAGCGTTTTCCATTTCACTCTGGTCAAGGCCGAGTAACCGCCCCGCTGCCGCTGCCGCGCCGAAATTCGAATAGGCCTGCCCCCATCGCGTGCCCCAGCTGAATGACTGCTTCTTATCGTCGGTTAACCCCCCGACACCATGAGATTGCTGGACAGCCGCGGCAACCCTCGCCGAAAGTTCAAGTCCCAGTGACGCTGCCAGAATCAGATTCTTGCCGGAGGCTCCGGAGATTTCAGCCATAGCTAATGGCGCCGGGAGAACGTACGGGGGGGCATGGCCGCCGGACATCGTAGCGTCATAATCGACAGTGCCAATTAATTCGCCGTTGGCCAGTGCCGCACTACCACAGGATACTTTATCTTTCACACCAATGATCGATGACTCCGGTGGACCTCCCAGTCTTTTTGACAAAGCGACGGTCATCTTGCCCTTGTCGGTCGTCAATGCCGCCAGGGCACACCCTATCGAGTCCATCAGAAGTATTTTTACCTCATCTGCCGCCTCTGCCGGTATATCCTCGTACCGTGTACTGGTCGCGAAACTTGCCAGGTCACGGGTGATATTATCTGTATTCATTTTTCTGTTTCCCTCCTAATCTAAAGACGCCGATAAAAATAGCCGAGATAATTTACCACCCGGTGTTATCTTGTGACTTAGCCCTAAAAATAACCTGAACTTACGTATTTTGTGCCCGGCAAGTCGTGTATGGTGTGATGATATTGACGAACAATAGCAGGGACAGGAAGCAAGTTAGATCCTTTTCTCAGTTATTATAAAGTGGTACAGGCTTAATTACAATTAAAAAGTAAATCTAAGAAAAAAGTGAAATCAGAATTTATTGCAGTGCTGGAATGAGCTTCTTCTTCAGGCATGGTAGACATTTCTTGGTAATGATACCACTTTAGGCAACGAATATTTATTGCCTAATTCGGGAGTTGATAGTTTGTTGAAGATTTATGATAAACTATTACAAAGATATCGTGGCAGCATGCTGGAATCTACTTACGGCTCTAGCAGGGTCGATAAAGGAATAGTATATATAAAGGAGGCGTAATACTGAAGATATTAGTGGTCGGGGGCGGGGCCAGGGAGCATACGTTAGTCTGGAAGTTGGCCCAGAGCCCGAAGGTTAAAGAGATTTACGCCGCTCCCGGTAACGCCGGTACGGCTCAACATGCCCAGAATCTGGACATCAAAGCCGAGGATATCGAGGGGCTGCTGAAGTCTGCGAAAGACTCAAAAATTGACCTCACCGTGGTCGGGCCGGAGGCGCCGCTGGCAGCCGGCATTGCCGACCGTTTTCTGGCGAACGGGATGGCAATCTTCGGGGCCAGTCAGAAAGCCGCCGAAGTAGAGTCGAGCAAGGTCTTCGCCAAAGAGTTGATGCAAAAACACGGTATTCCCTGCGGCCATAGCGCCAGCTTCACCGACTACCAGCAAGCCAAGGAATACCTCCAGAGGCAGAAGCCGCCCGTCGTCGTTAAAGCCGACGGCCTCGCGGCCGGCAAGGGGGTTATCATCGCCGAATCCATCCCCGAAGCACAGGAAGCCCTCGCCAGTATCATGGAAAGAAAATCGCTCGGGGCGGCGGGCGACCGGGTACTTATCGAAGAATACCTGGTCGGCAGAGAGATGAGTACCTTCGTCTTTACCGACGGCCGTACGGTCGTCCCGATGGTGCCTGCCTGCGACTACAAGCGGATATTCGACGGCGACCAGGGACCGAACACCGGCGGCATGGGCAGCTACAGTCCGCCGCCATTTTATAACGAAGCACTGGCCCACATCATAGCCAAGACCATCATGGAGCCGGTAATCATGGCTTTGGGCGACGCAAACAGGGAATACAGGGGTGTCCTCTACGGCGGCCTGATGATTACCAATAATGTACCAAAAGTGCTAGAATTTAATGCGCGCTTTGGCGACCCGGAGACGCAGGTAGTCCTGCCCAGGTTAAAAACAGACCTGGTGGACATCATGCTGGCAGTGGTAGACAATAAGCTTGACACGATAAATATAGAATGGAGTGATGATGCCTGTGTCGGTGTGGTGCTGGCATCAGCCGGATACCCAGGCAGCTATAAGACGGGCTACGCTATCAGCGGGCTGGATGAAGTCGATAAAGATATCATGGTTTTTCACGCCGGAACCAGGGCGGGTCCGGAGGGCCAGGTGCTGACCAGCGGCGGCCGGGTAATGACAATAGCGGCTACCGGCAAGAACCTGGCTGAAGCCAGAGAGAAAGTCTATAAACATATACCCCGAATACACTTTGAGGGTTGCCAGTACCGCAGGGATATTGCGGATATAAAGGTGTAATTTCAAGGGGAAAAATCCCCCTTAGTCCCCCTTTGTCAAAGGGGGAGACAGGGTGGGGGACATTAACAGATTTAGCCGCAGAAGAAGCAAGGGCGGTGGGTGGGAAAAGATAAATAACGACAGGGGGACAAGATAATATGCCATTGGTTGGTGTAGTGATAGGTTCAAAGTCGGATGCCGAAGTTGTACAATCAGCGCTGGATATATTAACGCAGCTCGGCATCAGCCACGAGGTAAATATAATATCCGCCCACCGCACCCCGGAAAAGGCGCGGCAGTACGCACTATCGGCAAAGGAGCGGGGTATCGAAATTATCATCGCGGCGGCGGGGCGTGCGGCACATTTGCCGGGCGTCATGGCCAGCTGGACCACCCTGCCGGTAATAGGCGTGCCCCTTTCCGGTAACGAGCTCAAGGGTATTGATGCGTTATATTCCATAGTCCAGATGCCGGCCGGTGTACCGGTTGCCTGCATGGCCATAGGCGATGTTGGAGCCAAGAATGCCGCTTATTTGGCAGCCGCGATTTTAGGGCTGAAGCATGATAAAATAAAGCAGTCTTACGAGAAGTACCGGCGCGAACTGCAAGAAGAAAACACCGCATAGACATTATATATAACGTAATCATAATTAGTGCGTAGTTTACCAGAGGAACTACCGAATAAAGGAGAATAACATGATTGAGCGGTATTCTCGACCTGAAATGAAAAAGGTATGGTCAGACGAAAATAAGTTCAACAAGTGGCTCGATGTGGAGATAGCCGTCTGCGATGCCTGGGCCGAGCTCGGCGTTATTCCCCGTAAGGCAATCCTCAAGATTAAGCTGGCTAAATGCAATCTAAAGAGGATGGAAGAAATCCTCAAAGAGACCCGCCATGACATGACCGCCTTTCTCGGGTCCGTCGCCGAGAGTCTCGGCGAGGAATCCCGTTTTATTCATCTCGGGCTTACCTCATCCGATGTTATCGATACGGCACTCAGTCTACAGATGGTCGAAGCCTCCGCAATACTGATTCGGGACGTCAAGGAACTGACAACGGTTCTGGCACAAAAGGCGATTGAGCACAAGTACACGGTAATGATAGGCCGTACCCACGGCATACATGCCGAGCCGACAACCTTCGGCCTGAAAATGGCGCTGTGGGTTGAGGAAATGAGACGAAACCTGCAGAGACTCACCGAAGCCCAGAAAAGCATCGCTGTAGGCAAGATTTCGGGAGCTGTCGGCACCTACGCCACGGTAACCCCGGAGGTCGAACAGAGCGCCTGCCGCAAACTGGGGCTTACGCCCGCCCCGATATCAAGCCAGGTGCTGCAGCGCGACCGCCACGCCCAGTT
>CAZPQB010000049.1:0-15012 GCA_964588605.1 uncultured Dehalococcoidaceae bacterium
GCCACCGACGGGCGTGTGCGCGTCATCTACCACGAGGAGAACCGGGGCAAGGGCTATATCGCCAGAACGGCCGATGAAGCGCTGGAGATTATCTCGGGGCTGGTGGGCACGAACAAGCTCATCGTTAAAGGGAAAACGATGACCGGCGAGGAAATCGGCCTGCGCGAGCACCTGGAAGAGAAGGGCAACGAGGTCTATGAAACCGACACGGGCGAGTTTATCATCCAGAAAATGGGGTCGAAGCCGATGCACATCCTGTCGCCGGCAATCCATATACCGAGAGAGGATGTCGCCCGCCTTTTTTCCAAGGTTATGGGACAGGAAATAGCGCCGGATGCGGATATCGCCAAGATGGTAGCCGCCGCCAGGGAATTCCTCCGTGAGAAATTCTTCCGGGCTGATATCGGCATCAGCGGGGCCAATGTGGTCGCCGCGGAAACGGGCACACTGTTTATCATTGAGAATGAAGGCAATATCCGCCTGGCGACCGGCGCTCCGCCCATCCACATCGCCCTGGTGGGCATGGAGAAACTGGTACCGACTATCAATAACGCCTACAAGGTCAGCGAGGTAACCTGGCGATACGCCAACTATACGGTGCCTTCCTACGTCAGTCTGGTATCCGGTCCGAGCAAGACCGGCGATATCGAAAAGGTGACAACCTACGGTGCCCACGGACCCAAGGAGTTTCACGTTATCTTTCTGGATGGAGGCAGGACGGAGCTGGCCAGGCATCCGGTGCTGAAGCAGGCGCTCTACTGCTTACGGTGCGGCGGCTGTCTCTACGAATGTCCCGTCTTCGCCGTAACCGCCGGCCATTTCGGCGATAAATATTTCGCCGGAATCGGCGCCGTATGGGCAGCTATTATTAACAGGGACCTAGAAAAGGCGTCTTCGATAGCTTACACATGCCTGACCTGCGGGCGGTGCCGGCAAAGATGCCCCATGAAAATCGATGTTCCTGAAATGATAATCGAACTCAGAAGATGGCTGGCCGAGGGCGAATAAGCGCCATGCGTAATATTGAAGCCGATATTATTACCGAAGCGGTATCAAAGCTTTTCAAGCAGGCCAATTACGAACTGGGCGAGGACGTACTCGCCGCTCTCAGGAAGGCGCGGCAGGACGAAGAATCACCGCTTGGTCGCCAGGTAATCGATAGAATCCTTGAGAATGCCGGTATCGCCGCCAGCGAAAAAGTCGCCCTGTGCCAGGATTGCGGGGTGGCCTTGGTCTTTCTGGAACTGGGACAGGATGCCTGCATCGTCGGCGGTGACCTTTATGAAGCCATCAATGAAGGCGTGCGCCGGGCTTACCGTGAGGGCTACCTGCGCAAGTCTATGGTTTCACAGCCCTTCTCGGCCAGGACAAATACCGGCGATAATACGCCGGCCATCATCCACACCGATATCGTGCCCGGCGACAAATTACGAATCACGGTAATGCCCAAAGGAGCCGGCGCCGAGAACATGACGCGACTCGGTATGCTGCTGCCGACGGCCGGATATAAAGGCGTGGTGGATTTCGTAGTCAAGGCCGTCGACGAGGCATGGAGCAATCCCTGTCCACCGGTTATCGTCGGGGTGGGCATCGGCGGCACGGCCGAAAAAACTTTGATGCTGGCCAAGCAGGCCCTGCTGAGGGAAATCGGCAAACCGAACCCGGACGCTGAAATTGCCAGCCTTGAGAAGGAAATTCTACAGAAAGTTAACAATCTTGGCATCGGCCCGATGGGGTATGGGGGGAGAATTACCGCCCTGGCTGTCCATGTGGAGGGCTTCCCCGCCCATATCGGCAGCCTGCCGGTGGCCGTTAACTTTCAGTGCCACAGCGCCCGGCACAAAGAAATTGTTCTATAGAAAATCATAAGTTCATGGTTAAGAAAATCAAGCTGCCGCTAACTGAAGAGACGATAACAGAGCTTAAGACCGGGAATAGCGTTCTGCTCTCCGGCGTCCTTTATGTCGCCCGCGACGCCGCCCATAAAAGAATGGTTGAGGCCCTGGAACAGGTAAAGCCTCTACCTTTCGATATCAGGGGCCAGACGATATACTACATGGGCCCGGCACCGGCGCCACCCGGCCGCCCCATCGGTTCGGCGGGGCCGACCACCAGCAGTCGGATGGATAGCTATGCCCCCCGACTGATGGCCGGGGGACTGAAAGGGATGATAGGCAAAGGGGTAAGGTCGGCGGTGGTCAAAGACGCCATGAAAAAATACGGGGCTGTATATCTGGCGGCTATCGGCGGCACCGGCGCCCTTATCGCCAGGAGCATTATCAAATCGGAGACAATCGCCTACGAGGAGCTCGGGCCGGAGGCAGTCCTGCGCCTTGAGGTGAAAGATTTCCCGGCCATCGTCATCAACGATGTATATGGCGGAGACCTGTATGCGGAGGGGAAAGCCAAATACAGGAAACTGGAAACAACGTAAGCATAAAGGAGGCTAGCCAATGGCAAAATCTGAATGGATAGATATCTCATACCCGCTGAGCAAGGACATGATCCACTGGCCCCTTGACCCCGTTCCACCGGGCATTGACCTCATCTATACTCCCACTGAGGAAAGGCCGGTTTCCATGATACAGATGAATATCAACACGCACCACGGTACACACATTGACGCCCCGCGCCACTTCAGACCCGATGGCACCACCATCGATGAGATGCCGCTGGATGCCATCATGGGCCCGGCACGCGTCATTGGCATCAAGGACACCGTGTCGATAAAGCCGGGAGAACTGGAAGCTCACAATATCCAGCCCGGTGAGCGTATTCTGTTCAAAACAGTGAATTCATCCTATTATAAGCGCGGTAAATTTGTTGAGGATTTCGTCTACATCTCTAATGAGGGGGCGCGCTTCCTGCTTGAAAAGAAAGTATCTGTCGTCGGCCTGGATTATTTAGCTATCGGTAGTTTCAAAGACATGGAAAATCTCGTTGAGGTGCATAATACACTGGTCGGCAATGGCATCTGGGTTATCGAAGCGCTTGATTTATCCGGGGTGGAACCCGGCGACTACGAGATTATCTGCCTGCCTATCAGGATAAAACATGGCGATGCCGGCCAGGCCCGTGCTATCCTGAGGCCGCTAAAATAGCGCTGTTAAACCGTTAAACGAAAGGGGGGAGCATCTCTGCTCCCCCCTGTGTTTTTTGGCACACTACGGTAGTTTTTACACCCGACCGGATATCTAACGCGGCCCTCCCTCCGGCGGCCGTCCTCCCCTCCCCATGCGCATGAAGCTCCTCTCAGGGTCGAACCGACTCAATGGTATGCCGCCGCCGATATTGAACATCTGCCCGGTGATGAAAGACGACATCTCCGAGCAAAGGAACAAATTCGCATAGCCTATATCCTCCGGCAGGCCGACTCTCCCTATGGGGGTGAACTTGCCCATCTCGTCCATCATGGGGCCCCTCTCCTCGGCTGGAATCATGGAAAGGACGGGGTCCCAGAACGGCGTCTTGATAGGCCCCGGCAGAATGCCGTTCACATTGATATTGCTGGGGCCCAGCTCGTAGGCAAGATTATAGACCAGGCCGATAATAGCGGCTTTGGCCCCGTGGTATTCGACGGACGGGCCGGGAGGATTGTACACACCCATGGAAGAAATGAGGACTATCTTGCCGTATTTCTGCTTTTTCATGTACGGCACGACTTCCTTGCAGAAAAAGACATGGCCTTTGTAATTCAAATCCGTCATCATGTCAAAGTATTTTTCGTCGGTATTCTCGACGCCGAATTTAGGTGAGCCGTCTGCCATCCTCGGCCTCAAAGACGGGTCGCGGGGTACACTGCCCCCGGCGCTGCCTATCAGGATATCCACCTTGCCGAATTTCTTGACGGTCTGGTCAACACAATCCTTGATTTGCTTGGTGTCGGTGATGTCACACTTTATAAAAATACATTCCTTCCCTTTTTTGGTGGCCTCCGCCGCTGTTTTCTTCCCCTCTACCTCGTTAACGTCGGCAATGACGCAGTTACAGCCTTCCTCGGCGAAGATAAGGGCTGTACTCCTGCCCATCCCCGTGGCACCGCCGTTGATAATGGCGACCTTGTCCGGCAGTAGTAACCTGTTCATCTGTTACCTCCCAATATTCTTTATTTCTTTGATTCTGAAGAGCACTTGGCTACTCGTTATATCCGTTGATTGATATTTAAAAAAGCGGCGGGCATTAGAGTGAGTCAGATTCCATCCTAGCAATAATAATACTTTTACCAGAAATCATCAAATTGCTGAAATGCTGGGAGAGCACCGGTATCACGGAACAATAAAAAGCAAGCCAACTGCCAGCTTGAACGCATACCCCCGGACACGGTAAAGTATGAATAGAGGAACCACAGACCCACAGGAGTCATTATGATTGAGTCAAAGCATATTGACCGTTTACGCCAGATTGCAGGCAAAGACAATGTATTGACGTCTAAAGAGGAACTGGTTGCCTACTCATATGACGCCACCAATCTATGGTCGCATGTGCCCGACGTGGTCGTGCTGCCGACCAACACGGAGCAAATCTCGCAGATTCTGAAGCTGGCTAATGAAAACAACATACCGGTCACGCCCCGGGGCAGCGGCACCAATGTCAGCGGCGGCTCAATACCGATAAAAGGCGGCATTGTCCTGTGTACCACCCGGATGGACCGTATTCTGGAGATAAACAAGACCAACCTGAACGCCATGGTAGAGCCGGGGGTTATCCTGCAGGACTTTAACAATGCCCTGGCCAGAGAAGGGCTGTTTTTCCCGCCGGACCCCCAGAGCTTTGCGGGCTGCACGATGGGTGGCGTCGTCGCCGAGAACTCCGGGGGGCCATCCTGCCTGAAATACGGCGTTACCAAACAGTACGTGCTTGGCCTCGAAGTAGTCCTGGCGGATGGGAAAATAATGAATATAGGCGGTCTTACCCCCAAAAACCGGACGGGGTATGAGCTTATAATGCTGTTTACCGGCTCCGAGGGCACCCTGGGCATTATCACCAGGATAACGGTGCGTCTGCTGCCGGCGCCCAAGGCAAATAAAACGGTGGTGGCCGTCTTCGGCGATGTCGCCATAGCCGGTGAAACCGTCTCCGAAATAATAGACAGCGGCGTGCTGCCGTCCAAGATAGAGTTCGTTGATAACTGGACATTCGAGAAATTCCAGGGACTGTTGCCGCCGGAGATTCTCGCTAACGCTCAGGTTATTCTCCTGATAGAGGTGGACGGCCTTCCGGAAATAGTCGAAACCGAGGCCAGGCAGATATTTGATATCTGTAAAAAGAGCCGCACCTTAGAGGTCAGGGTTCCTGAGGACGGGGAAGAGGCGCAGAAATACTGGCAGGCCAGGACCGCCCACTTCTCCGATATATCCTCTCGCGCCTATACCATTGTCCATGAAGATGTATGCGTGCCGCGAGACAGGCTAGCCGAGTTTATCAGAATCAGCCGGGAAAAAGCACAGCAACACGATGTCCCTCTCAGTATTGCCGGCCACGTCGGAGACGGCAACTTCCACCCGGTTGTCCTTACGGACGTTCGGGACCGGGAGCATTTTCAGCGCGCCCTGAAATGCGTGGACGAAATCATCGAGACAGCCCTGTCCCTGGGCGGCGTTCTCTCCGGTGAGCATGGCATCGGCCTGGAGAAACAGCGTTTCCTCAAGAAGGCCATGGACCCCGTGGCCATAGACACCATGAAGAAGATAAAGGATGTGCTTGACCCCAACCACATCCTGAATCCCGGCAAAATCTGGGAAGAAGCACCCGATGAAGACTAGTACCGGATTTGAACAGATAAACAGGTTTCAGGACGACCTGGATAAGTGCACCAAATGCGGATTCTGCATGTCTTACTGTCCGGTTTACCAGGAAGAGCGCATCGAGTCATCGGTAGCGCGCGGCAAGATTATGCTCATCAGGGCGCTACTATCCGGTGAGCTGACGGCGACCGATGAAATGAGGAAGCAGCTTAACAAATGCACATTGTGCATGACCTGCACCCAGAACTGCCCCGCCGCCACACAGGTTCCCACGGTTATCACCGCTGCCAGAGCCGATGAAGTCAGGCAAAAGGGGCTTTCCTTCCCTTATCATGTAATTTTCCGCTGGCTACTGCCGAGACGCCGACTTTTCGGCTGTGTGGTACGCCTTGCCTCATGGTTTCAGGCCATCTTCATGCCGAAAACAGAGGGGAGCATCCGCCACCTGTCATTCTTTCTTTCCGCTCTCGGCAAAGGCAGGCATATCCCACAGATAGCGCCCAAGTTCCTGCGCCAGTCAGTCTCGGAAATAAATCGGGTGCCTCAGGGCGTAGAGACCAAATATACGGTTGGCTATTTCACCGGCTGCATGACCGACTTTGTCTTCCCGGAGCTTGGCAAGAAGATAATCAGCTTCCTTACCAGAAACGGCGTGGAGGTAGTCGTACCGCGGGGACAGGGATGCTGTGGGGCGCCGGTATTCCTCGGAGCCGGCGACTTCGATACCGGCCGCCGCATGGCCGATGCTAATGTTCAGGCCTTCAAAGACCTGGATTACATCATCACCGACTGCGCTACCTGCGCTTCGGCGATGAAAGACTACGTTAAATTCCTGGCGGATACCAGCGAAAGAAAACGCGATTACACCGCTTTCGCCGCCAAGGTAAAGGACATAACCGAGTTTCTGGTGGATATAGCACAGCTTCCCGCTTCTGCGTACCGGGTTGCCTCTGAATACAAAGGTAAAAGCGTAACCTGGCATGAGCCCTGCCACCTGGGACGCTACCTTGGCATCAAAGACCAGCCCAGGAAGATATTGAAATCATTAACCGATATCAACTTCGTCGAGATGACCGATGCCGGCAGGTGCTGCGGCATGGCCGGAACCTTCAGTATCTACTTCTATGACCTCTCCCAGAAAATAGCCGAAAGGAAAATAGCTGATATTAAATCGACCGGTGCGGATATTGTTGTCACCGACTGCCCGGGATGTCAGATACAGTTGATAGACAGCTTAACCCGGCATGGCCTCCCTCAGAAAGTACTGCATATCATGGAACTACTGGAATAACCAGTCTAAAATCCGATTCTGTCTTCCTTATTCAACTATCTTGGTTAGAAAGCCTGACCCGCCGTGAACAGCCCGTTTACCTTCCTTTTTTAGCTATATTGTAATCTATACTTGACAAGTGTTTTGACTGTGATATACTGACTGTGATATATTATTTGCCAAATTTGTATTGAGGCTATCATAAAGCTTATAGCGAATACATATATTATGCTTGTTCAGCCAACTGGTATTCTAAACCAAAGAAAGCTCAGCTTTTGAAAATGATACCAGCATCGGATTTGAAATTTTCTCATTAAGGAGTATAATAAGTTGTATATTCCAGCAGGCGGAAAAACACCTATCCCGGTGAGGTGGATATTTCTGGAAGACACTTGAATTAACCGAATAGTACAGAATTAAAAAAACGGAGGAGCTTAGATATGTGGAAAATAACCAGAAAATACATCATACCGTTGATAATCTGTTTGGTTATCATCATACCTTTCGCCGGTGGCTGCGGTGAACCGGAGCCCTCACCACAACCATCACCATCACCACAACCATCACCATCACCGCAACCATCACCCTCACCAGGCCCGGGACCATCACCCTCACCACAGCCATCACCATCTCCATCTCCAGAACCGACTCCCGGCGGACCGGTATATGGCGGTATCCTGAGACAGATTGATGACGCCGGCCCGCAGGTACTGAGCTATCTACCGGAAATGGGTCCCTGGGATGAAGGAGATATGCTGCCGGCCACCGAGAAATTATTGGAATTTGATGAAAATCATAAACTGGTTCCTTTTCTCGCCGAGTCATATGAAGTTGACAAGGAGAATTTAACAGCAACTTTCAAACTGAGGAAGGGCATCAAGTTCACGGATGGGTCGGACTTCAATGCCGAAGTAGCCGCCTGGAACATGCAGTTATACAAAGATACTATGAGGATGCTATTTGCGGATAAAGTGGAGGAAATTGAAATTGTCGATGACTATACCATTGTGGTTCATCTATTAGACTACAATAACATGTTTGATTTCGCCATAGGTTGGCTTCCCATGTTCTCCAAGAAAGCCTGGGATGATGCCGGTGGCGGCGACGCTGAGAAAAGCAAAGAGTGGGCTCGAATTCACATCGTGGCGACCGGACCGTTTAAGCTGAAAGAGTACAAGCGTGATGACCACATGACCTGGGTGAAGAACGAAGACTACTGGCAGGAAGGCAAACCCTATCTTGATGGTATTGAGGTGCAATACGTACCAGATCCCGTGACGGCCAGGGCCATGATGGAGGCCGACGAAGCGGATATGTGGACGGGTGCCGTTCCCATGAGAGACCAGCATGATTTGGAGCAACAAGGCTTTGTCAGACAAGAAGCAGCACTGGGAACCCCCATGATAATCTATTTTGATTTGAACTGCAATCCTGACTCAAAGTTCGCCGACTTGAGAGTGCGCGAGGCTGTAGAGTATGCCCTTGACAGGCCCACCATAGCTGAGGCGCTGACGTTCGGCTATGGCATACCACTGCTTGCGTTACAAAGTGAAAAGGGCTGGGGCTACGACCCTGGTTATGAAGGCCGTCCCTATGATCCGGACAAGGCCAGGCAACTGCTGGCCGAGGCTGGACACCCAGATGGCATCACGGTAAAGATGCTGGCCCAAACAAATTCCATGGACTTAGCCGAAGCCGTAAAACGATATCTCGATGAAGTAGGTATAACGGTCGAACTGGACATGGCCGACCCGGGCAGGTTCATGTCTTCAGCCTGGTTCGACGGTTATACTGACCTGTTACTCTTTTCCAGTGGTTCAGACCCGGATCCCCTCATGGTCATCCTCGTCATGTTCGGCCCGCATCCCATGAATCTGGTCCAGGGTTTCTTAAGGACTCCCGAATTACTGGCCATAGGTGAAGAGGCATTACACCAATACGATGAAGCCGGTAAGATAGAATATGCTAAAAAACTGGTAAGGCAAATGGCTGACGAGGTTGCATTAGTGCCATTATATGAAATATCAGTCGCATTTATGAAACAACCCTACGTTCACACCACTTACCTGAGGGAGATGTCAGTATGCAGGTACTGTGGAAATGAGTGGATGGACCCGCATTAAATATAATATATTGTTATAAAGATAATATCTTTGATGATAAATAGCTGGCTTATGCCCGGAGAGGAGGTTAGTCATGACATGATGTGGCAACTGAATTATCCAGTAATAATTGCTAAAGGAGGTATAACCCTATCATGAAGAAATTCTGGTTTGCCATTATAACCATACTTGTTATTGGCGGATTACTCTTGAGCGGCTGCGGTGAACCTGAGCCATCACCATCACCATCGCCAGCACCATCGCCGTCACCGTCACCTTCGCCATCACCTTCGCCATCACCTTCGCCGTCACCATCGCCATCGCCATCGCCGAAACCCTCACCATCCCCATCGCCATCACCATCACCGGAACCAGTAGCCGAGCGGGTATATGGCACCCCGTATAAAGGCACCTATAGCGGCACTTATGGCGGCACCCTGAGAATCATTGCCGCCTCTGGCCCGCAGGTTCTGGGTGGCTTTGAGGGCGGCCCCGCTGACCTTGGCGCCTGTTTCCCGGCCCATGATGCCGTTCTGGCCCCCACCGCGGATAGAAACCAGGGGATAGGCCTGGACCCTGTCCTGGCCGAGTGGTACCAAGACGATATCGCTAACAAAAAGATAGTCATCAAACTGCGAGAAGGCGTCCTGTTCCATGATGGGACGGAGCTGACCGCCGATGTCGTAAAATGGGGTGTTGAAAGGGCGATAGCTAACGGACGCTGGACGTACCTGGATTTATGGGAAGGCATTTACGTAGTAGATAAATATACCTTTGAGTTTCACTACAGTGAATACAACAACCAGCTCATTCAGAACTGGGGCTGGCTGATGCCGGTCTCCATGGAGGCCTATATGGAAGGCTCAGGCGGTGACGATGAAGTAGGCAAGGAGTGGGACCGGGAACATGTCATCGGCTGCGGGCCCTTCGTAATGGCTGAGTACAAGCGTGACAGCTATCTGAGATGGGAAAGGTTTGAGAACTACTGGCAGGAAGGCCTGCCCTATCTTGACGAAGTCCTCGTCCAGTATGTCCCCGACCCCGTAACGGCCAGGGCTATGATGGAGGCGGGAGAAGCTGATTACTGGCAGGGCGCACCCGTAATTGACCAGTTAGCCCTGTTTGACCTTGGCTTCCAGAAGGTAAGCGGCTGGGTCGGCCTGGTCTTCAGTATCTGGCCCAATACCTCTGACCCCGACTCCGTCTGGAACGATGTCAGGCTGCGCTACGCCCTGGACTATGCCCTGGATAAGGAGGCTATTACCGAAGCTATCGGTATGGGACAATACGTACCTCTGTTCCAGCTGGCACCCTCCACCGAATGGGGCTACGACCCGAATTACCCGGAGCGCCGGTACGACCCGGATAAAGCCAGGGAGCTGCTCGCCGAAGCGGGCTACCCCGAGGGCCTCCAGACTACCTTGATACTCCAGAACCTCCCCGAAGGTATAGATACCTGTACGGCCATCAAGCAGAATCTCGATGCCGTCGGCATTACGACTGAGCTGGATGTCGCCGACCCCGGCCGGTTCTTCGGGACGGTCTGGGGTGCTGCCCAGCCAGGCCTGTCCTACATGTGGTCGGGCATGGATATCACCAACCTCCTCACCTACATGCGCTGGTTCAGCACCGACCCGTTTACTGACCTCGTCTACCTGGGCCATACCGAAGAACAGGCAAAAATGGACCAGGAGATCCTCAAGATTCCGGATAGAGAAGGTCAGAAAGCGGGATGCGAGAGGGCATATAAATACTTGAATGATGGTGCCTACCTGATTCCGGTTTTACAGGTTCCCTCAGTATCCGTGGCCGCACCCTATGTACACTCGGACGGGCCTCACCAGTTCGAACAGGGCTTTGTGCGCCATCAGTATGAAATTATGTATATGGACCCGCACTGAGGAAATACTGAGGACACCAGATAGAACAAAATAGCCTGAGTAATAGCCGGGTGGTTCGCCCACAGGTATCAGACATAAGTGAATCACCCGGCATTACAGAAAATCGGTAGCTATTTCCAGGTTGAAAGGCGGTATGTTCCGGCAATGACATCTCCGGCAGCCATGATGATAGTCCGCAGGTTAGCGTTGGCTCAGGCAGACTCTGGATTGGGGATTTCGATTTGAGATGACCACATATATCATACGGCGTCTCATACTGGCGCTGATTGTCATTCTCATAGTAACCCTGATTGTGTTTTTCGTTATACGTCTCCTTCCCGGTGACCCGCTGATTATCTTTCTGGGTCAGCAGGCGCAGCAGGGCGGTATAACGCAAGAAGAACTGGAGTATCTCCGGGAAGAGTACGGACTGAATGACCCCATCATGATACAGTATCTACACTGGATGGGGGGTATTTTCCGGGGGGACCTGGGAACCTCCATATATTACCACGAGAATGTGGGCGTGCTCATGGCAGAGCGCTTCCCGGTCACCCTGCATCTGGGAGCACTGGCGCTCATATTCAGTAATATCTTTGGCATCGGACTGGGTATGCTCGCCGCCATAAGACACGGTAAATGGATAGATACCGTATCCACTGTCATAGCCTATATCGGCGTGACTATCTTCACCCCATGGCTGGGGATATTAATGATATATCTCTTTGGCCTCCAGCTCGGCTGGCTGCCAATCGCCGGCTATATCTCGCCGTTCGACGATTTCTGGCTAAGCGCACAAAAGGTTGTCATGCCCGTCATCTGTCTCGGTATCGGTGGTCTGGCTGGCTCAGCGCGCATCATGCGGTCAAGCATGCTTGAGATAATCCGCCAGGACTATATCCGCACCGCCTGGTCCAAGGGCCTCAGAGAACGCACCGTAATACTAAGGCACTGCCTGAAAAACAGCCTCATCCCCATTGTTACCCTGGCCGGCATAAGCGTTGGCATAATTTTCGGCGGTTCGGTACTCATTGAGACCGTATTTGCCATTCCCGGTCTCGGCAGGTTGCTGGTAACCAGTATCTTTGCCCAGGACTACGTCGTTATTCAATCCGGCACCCTGGTAATTGCCGTGATCATCATTCTAACCAATTTGCTGGTTGATATTTCGTATGGCTGGCTTGACCCCAGGATACGTTACGGCTAAGAAAGCTTAAAATATGGTCAAAGAACGAAATTTAAGTGAAGAGTTTCAGGAGGCTCCGCCTCGTGTCAGCGAGTGGAAGCGCTTCTGGAGAGTATTCTTTCAGCGAAGAATAGTCATATTCGGTCTGGTAATCCTGGCGATATTTATCCTGACCGCTATCTTCGCCGATTGGCTGGCACCCCATGACCCTTATAGAGGAATCTTAAAGGATTCATTGCAGCAACCAAACAGCACCTACTGGCTGGGCACCGACATACAGGGCAGAGATACATTGAGCCGCCTCATTTTCGGCGCCAGGACAGCACTTGCCGTAGGTTTCATAACCACGGGGGTTGCCGCGTTCGCCGGTATCACCCTGGGGCTGATGGCAGGGTACTTCGGTGGCATTGTTAATATGGTAATCATGAGGATAATGGACGCCCTCATGGGCTTTCCGCTGCTCCTGCTGGCCCTTTTATTGGCTGCAGTCCTAGGCAGCGGCATCCAGAATGTTATCATCGCTCTGGCTGTTGCTATGGTGCCCGGGTACGCCAGGGTTATGCACGGGCTGACCCTCAGCATAAGGGAAAACGACTATATACTGGCCGAGACGGCTATGGGCGCCTCCGCTTCGCGCACCATGCTGGGACATATCTTACCGAATGCCTTGGCGCCTATGATTGTGCTGGGAACAATGCAGCTGGGTACTCTCATACTGGCCGAAGCCGGCCTTAGCTTCCTCGGCATCGGCATTACGCCGCCGGGCGCAGCCTGGGGTGCCATGGTCAACGATGGCTACCGTTACCTGAGGTCAAATCCCGTACTTTCCTTCGCCCCCGGCCTCGCCATTATGATTGTCGTCTTTGCCTTCCAGCTGGTTGGCGATGGCCTTAGAGACGCCCTTGACCCCAGACTCAGAGGCTTACTCTAGTGATTATAAGGAACTCAAAATGACGGAATTATTAAAAGTAGACGGTCTGGCAACATATTTCAAGACGGAGAGCGGGCTGGTCAAAGCTGTCGACGGCGTTTCCTACCACGTCAGAGAGAAGGAAATAGTGGGTCTGGTGGGAGAAAGTGGCTGCGGCAAGTCGGTCAGCCAGCTATCAGTAATGCAGCTCATCAGCTCCCCAGGCAAAATTGTCGGTGGCGAGGTAATCTTCGAGGGTAAGGACCTGCTCAAGTACAGAGCTAATGGCCCGGAGATGCGCTCCATCCGCGGTGCCAAGATAGCCATGATATTCCAGGAGCCGATGACATCGCTCAACCCGGTATTAACCATAGGTCAGCAACTAACCGAGATGCTGGATTTGCACCTGCATATGAACCGGGAAATGGCTCGGGAAAGGGCTATCGAGCTGCTGGGCCTCGTGGGCATATCTGGCGGGGAAAACCGCATCGATGATTACCCACACCACTTCAGCGGTGGCATGAGGCAGAGAGTTATGATTGCCATGGGGCTTTCCTGTAATCCCAGGATGCTTATTGCCGATGAGCCGACTACCGCCCTGGATGTTACCACCCAGGCACAGCTATTGGAACTGATGAAAGATATGGTTGAGAAGTTCCAGCATTCACTGGTTATCGTGACCCACAATCTGGGAGTTGTCGCCCGCTATGCGCAGAGGATATATATCATGTATGCCGGACGTATTGTTGAAGCCGGCACCACCAAGGATATATTCGGCGACCCGCTCCACCCGTACACCATAGGCCTGCTCAAATGCATCCCCAGACTCGACGAAGAGGAGGGCCGGAAGCTGGTCCCCATTGAGGGCCTGCCGCCCAATCTTATCAACATGCCGTCCACCTGCGCCTTCCTCCCCAGATGCTCTTATAAAACCGACAGGTGTTACCGCGAGCCCTGGCCACCGCTCACCCACGTTCATGATGAGCATTACATCAGCTGCTACGTTAACACCAAGGAGAAAATAAGTGAACCAAAAACAAGATGATGCCATTTTAGACATCCAGGACTTGAAAATGTATTTCCCGGTCACGCGGGGCCTCTTACGCCACAAGGTTGCTGATGTCAAAGCCGTTGATGGTGTCACCCTCAAACTGAAAAAGGGTGAAACACTGGGGCTGGTAGGTGAGAGCGGCTGCGGCAAAACTACTGTTGGCCGTTGCATCCTGCGGCTATACCAGCCTACCGCCGGCCAGATTCTTTTTCAAGGCGAGGATATCTCATTATATCCGGAAAAACGGCTGAGAGCCATCCGCAGCAAAATAGCACTCATCTTTCAGGACCCGTATAGCTCACTGGACCCCCGCCAGAGTGCGGGCCACATCGTTGGCGAGCCGCTGAAAATCCACCAGTGGGTTGGTAGCAAGGCCGAATACAACGAAAGGGTGGAGCATCTCTTCAGCCTGGTCGGCCTGGACCCCAGCATGACCGACCGCTTTCCACATGAGTTCAGCGGCGGACAAAGACAGCGTATCGGTGTGGCGCGCGCCCTTGCCTGCGACCCCTCTTTGATAATCTGTGATGAACCCATTTCTGCCCTGGATGTCTCCATACAGGCACAAATAATCAACCTGTTGGAGGAATTGCAGGAAGGACTGCAGGGGCTTTCTTATCTCTTCATAGCCCACGACCTTTCGGTAGTCCGCCACATCAGCGACCGTGTAGCGGTTATGTATCTGGGCCGAGTCGTGGAGATTACAAGGTCACGCGAGCTTTATGATAACCCCCTGCATCCATACACCAAGGCGCTGCTTTCCGCGATACCCATAGCCGACCCATTTGTGGAAGAAAGTCGTGAACGCATCATTCTCAAGGGAGAGGTCCCCAGCCCCTTGAATCCACCCCCTGGCTGTAGCTTTCACC
>CAZPQB010000050.1:0-14905 GCA_964588605.1 uncultured Dehalococcoidaceae bacterium
GCGGTACCAGGGGTTCCCGTAACGTTCATGTTGAGGGGCTTTTGTGTCAGCTCACCGGGGCTGAGGCAGCGCTGGTGGTCAACAACAATGCCTCGGCGGTGCTTCTGGGTCTGACAGCTCTGGCGAAGCGGAAGGAGGTAATCGTCTCCAGGGGGCAGGCGGTGGAGATTGGCGGCGGCTTCCGTATCCCTGATGTGATGCGCCAGAGCGGTGCCAAGCTGATTGAGGTGGGGACGACCAACTGCACCTATCCCGCCGATTTTGAAGAGGCTGTCAGCCAGCGTACGGCTGCCCTGATGCGGGTGCATTCCAGTAACTTCCAGCTGATAGGATTTACCAGTGAAGTAACTCTGGAAGAACTGGTGGCCATCGCCGGTAAAAATAATCTTCTTGTCCTGGATGACCTGGGCAGCGGCTGCTTTCTGGATACAACTGTATTCGGACTCGCCCCGGAACCGATGGTCCAGGATAGTGTGGCTGCCGGTGCCGCGCTTACTTTCTTCTCCGGCGATAAGCTCGTCGGAGGGCCTCAGGCGGGGATTATCGTAGGTAGGAAACAGTATATAGACAGGTTGAAAAGGCACCCGCTGGCCCGCGCCATGCGGATAGATAAAACGCGGCTGGCCGCTCTGGCGGCCACTCTGCGACATTATCTTAAGGGAGAAGCCACGAGCCGGATACCGGTATGGCGCATGATTTCGACTCCTCTGGAGGAGATTGAGCGGCGGGCTGAGCTCTGGGCTAAGGCTCTCGATGGCGCTCAGGTGGTGCCCGGCGAGACCATGGTTGGCGGCGGTAGCCTCCCCGGCGGTAGTCTGCCGACACGGCTTGTGGTCGTTAGGGGCAAACGTACCGGTAAGCAAAATTCGGCTCAGCTCATCAGCCAACGACTCCGTCTCGAGGAAGTGCCGATCATCGGGCGCATCAGCGAGGACGTGTTTCTCCTCGACCCGCGCACGGTACTTCCCGAAGAAGGCGATATCGTCATTAAAGCTCTGAGAGAAATAGCGGGATTGCAGAAATAGGGCAGGTGGTAGTTCATTATGTTTGTACTGGGCACCGCCGGGCATATTGACCACGGCAAATCCGTGCTGGTAAAAGCCCTTACCGGCATTGACCCTGACCGGCTTCGCGAGGAGAAAGAGCGGGGCATGACCATTGACCTCGGCTTTGCCTGGCTGAAGCTGCCCAGCGGACGCGAGGTAGGTATCGTTGATGTCCCCGGCCACGAGCGTTTCGTCAAGAACATGCTGGCGGGGGTTGGCGGCATTGACCTGGCGCTGCTTATCGTGGCCGCCAATGAAGGGGTAATGCCGCAGACCCGGGAGCACCTGGCCATTCTCGATCTGATTGGAGTGCAGCGGGGGATTGCGGTAGTCACTAAAAAAGACCTGGTGGATGAAGAGCTCCTGAGCCTGGTCAGGATGGAGATAGAGGAGCTGCTCAGCACCACTTCTATCTCTGAAGCTCCCATTATGGCTGTCTCGGCGCTTACCGGCGAAGGACTGCCCGAACTGGTGGCTGCTATTGACGAGCTCCTGGCCACCGCCGAACCGAGACCGGACCGGGGAAATCCCCGCCTTCCTGTAGACAGAGTCTTTACCATGTCCGGCTCCGGCACTGTGGTTACCGGTACGTTAATTGATGGTGGGCTCTCGGTGGGTCAGGAGGTGGAGATTGTACCCTCCGGCTTGAAATCGCGCATCCGCGGGCTGCAGACGCATAAGTCCCGCATTGATAAGGCCGCGCCGGGGAGTCGGGTGGCGGCTAATCTGGTGGGCGTTAATACCTCACAGTTACAGCGCGGTGATGTGGTCACCCGGCCCGGCTGGCTGAAGTCCACCAGAATGGTAACGGTAAAGCTCACCATGATTTCCTATCTGCAGCGTCCTCTGCGGCACGGCGCCACGGTCAGCTTTCACACCGGTGCGGCGGAAACGATGGCCAAGGTACGCCTGCTGGAAGGAGATGCGATTCAACCGGGAGGCTCAACCTGGGCTCAGCTTTCCCTGGACAGGCCGGTGGCTGTGGTCAAAGGTGACCGTTATATTATACGCTCCCCCATGGAATCCCTGGGCGGGGGCGATATCATTGATGCCCATGCCAGGAGATTACGCCGCTTTCGCCCGGAAGTTATCCAGAATCTGAAAGCAAGGGAGGAGGGCACTGCTGAAGAGGCAATCATGGCGCTGCTTGAGGCGAAGCCGCCGCTGGAGTTGTCAGCCTTGGTGGCGCAGTGTAATTTACCGGCCGGGGAAGCCAGACAGGTAATAGAGTCTCTTGTAGAGCAGGGACAGATAGTGGGCATGGGCGAAGGCGAGCGCCGACTCCTCTTAACGGCGACTGGCTGGCAGCGTCTGGTGGGGAAATCGACGGCGGTGCTTGAGGAATACCACCGCAAGTTCCCGGCACGCTCCGGTATGCCCAGACTGGAACTGAGCCATCGTCTGAAGCTGGGTAGCTATGCAGCGGCGGCGCTGGCGAATCTTGTCAAACAGGAAGTCATCGTTGATGATGGCGGCCATATGCGCCTGCCTGCTCATACCATACAGCTTACTCCATCGCAGCAGGCGCAGGTGGACGCCTTCCTGGAATCTCTGGCCAGGAACCCTTATACGCCGGATAGTGAGCTTATACCGGTAGCTGATTTGCTTAATATGCTTATCGGACAGGGCAGGGTAGTGAAGGTAAGCGATAACGTGGTCTTTTCTGCTTCGGTTTACAAAGATATGGTCGCCAAGGTTACGGCTCATATAAAGTCAAACGGAAAGGTAAGCCTGGGTGAGGTAAGGGATATGTTCGGGGCCAGCCGCAAGTACGCCCAGGCACTCCTTGAGCATTTGGATAAAGAAAAGGTCACCCGCCGCGTTGGCGACGAGCGGGTGCTTTACTAGAAATGTCTGCATGTCTGATTTAAGTTTTCTTATTAGCCCCACTTTCCCATTAGTAGTATAATATATCTAATCAGTTCAGGGAGGGTAGTCGCCATGTGGGGATGGTTTATGTCTAACAGCATATGGATTCTTCTTGGATTTGGAGCTTTAGTGCTTCTGATTCTCCTGTTCAATGAAAAGATTCGTAATATAATCGCCAGGTTGGAACCGGAGAAGTGGCAGAAAAGAGCACTTGGCAGTATAACCACTGTCTTCTGGACTATTGAGGGCATCGCCGTAATAATCGTGGTTCTGGCTTTTATAGCCATGATATTATCCGAAGAGGGAGCTGGTACCTTATTAACCCCGCAGTCGATACAGAGGTGGTTTACCGACCATGGCGTCAGTAATATCATCATTCTGGTGGTGGGTGTTGTGCTCTGGGTTGTTATTAAACAGGCTGTCCCGCCGATGGTGAACCGTATCATGGTAAGACCGCGGAAAGGGGAAAGCCGGGAGGGGCTTAAGAGGCGGGCTGATACTCTTCGCGGTGTCTTTCTGGGATTGGGCAAGATTCTCATTATATTGATGGTTGTCCTTGTCATACTGTCTGAGTACGTATCCATTGGCCCCCTGTTGGCCGGCTTGGGTGTGGTCGGTATTGCCGTCGGCTTCGGCGCTCAGTATATGATAAGAGACCTCATTGCCGGCATCTTTATCCTGTTGGAGAACCAGTACCGGGTGGGGGATGTGGCCGGTGTAGCCGATGTCATTGGACTGGTAGAGGAGATAAATCTGAGGAAGACGGTGCTCCGTGACTTGGATGGCATCGTCCACCATGTACCCAATGGTGAAATCAGGGTAGCCAGTAATTATTCCCGGCACTTCGCCCGCGTTAACCTGAATGTCTCTGTTTCCTACGGCACCGACCTTGACTTTGCTATCAGTGTCATTAACAGGGTATGTAAGGAAATGGCCGAGGAAGAGGCGTGGAGCAAGGTCATCCGGGGCGTGCCCCAGGTATTGAGGGTGGACAATCTGGGTGATTCCGGGATTGACATAAAGATAATAGGTGACGTTAAACCCCTTGAGCAGTGGAATGTTATGGGTCAGTTAAGACTCCGTATCAAGAAGACCTTTGACGCTGAGGGTATTGAAATACCCTGGCCGCACACCAAGGTATATTTCGGCAATAAGCCCGGCGATTGATATCCGTTGCTGATTAAGAGCGTGACCACGGCAGGGCCTACCTGTCTATCTATGGGTGACGCCCGCAAGCCCTCTAATAACGCTACTGGTATCCCCCCGTAATATAGTCGTGCAGATAGCGAACATGCGTGGTGCATTCGGTGAGTCGTTCCTCGATAACATCCCGTATTGACAGCATGCCCACTACCTCGGGCCCGACCATTATCGGCAGATGTCTGACGCCTTTTTCGGTCGTGGTTTTCAGAATTTGCTCCAGGTCATCCTCTGGGATGCCCACGATTACTTCCCTGGTCATCAGGTCTTTGACCTTTATATCGGTAATATCGTTATGGTGCTCGTGCAGCCCGTATAATATATCTCGCTCTGAAAGGATGCCGACCAGCATCCCATCAGCATCACATACCGGCATAGCACCTATCTTGGCATTAACAAGCTTATCGATAGCTACGGTAACGGCGTCATCAGGCCCCACCTTGACAACCTCCCTCTGATTAATCCTGCTAATATCCTTTATCTTCATAACCCCCGTACCTCCCTTCATGATATATATAGTAATTTTACCAGAAATGCAGCTATTCTACTAATAAAATGGGATGCTGGGAAAGTAGTAGCCGGAATTAAGGTTGTAGTATAGGGATGCACCTGGTGCTTAGAAGTAGGCTGCTGGCAGGTGGTACATTAAACCTGGATTCTAATTTGGCTAATCATTGGTATGGTTTTTCAGAATTAAACTCATACCGTTGTTTTCTTCAATCACTTCATCAATTAGTGGAATATCGTTAAAGATATCAAGCAGTGGCAGAGGTTCCTTCACCTTGAACAGTACCGACATCTCTTTTTCAGAAGCGTTTTCCTGGACGTACTTGATACCCGGGATATTAGCCATATAGTTCATCAGGTCTTTCAGTTGCCGGTATTCAAATGAAGATATGGATTTCAGCTCAACCTGGCCGGTGAAAAGAGGGCTGCTCCCGTTTTGCCCGTTGGATTTCTCGCCCATTAAACGTACCGATAACACTGTATTCTCGTCTAACCCCATATCTTCATCCGAAGGGGCCTTGATACTCCCTAAATCGGCTTCCCCTCGTTCAAAAACTCCGGTTGTGATCTGTTCAAGCGCTGTCTGAGCTTCGGAAATGGCCTCGGATAGCTCGGTAAACTCTTTTTGTAATTCGCCCTCGAATTCGGTGATGGTATTTTTAGCTTTGTTCATGATTCCCATGACCGTTTTGTTTATTTCTGTACTGCTGGAAACGACCTCGGTAATCATATTCTTCGCTTTTTCCTGCGCTTCCAAAAGAATCTGAGACGATTGTGCGTTTGTATCATCCCGGCATCTCTCGGTGATCTCTTTGACGAGTTGCTCTATTTCCTGCCTTGAGGCGGCGATTATCTCAGTTCTTTCCTTTTCGGATGCCTGCCTGGCTCGTACGAGAAAGTCTTCGGCGTCTTTCCTGGACTTTTCTAGTATTTTGTCTATCTGTGTTTGTGTCTTTTTTTTTGCTTCTTTTTTAATGGTCTCTTCGGCTTCGATGAGCAATTGCCTGGCCTGGAGCTTGGCCTCATTAATAATCTCGGCAGCTGCTTTATTAGCCTCCCACTCTACCTGTGCCCGGTAACTATCTGCTTTTGCCTGTTTTTCAGCAACAATGTCTTCCTGGTTATCGATATCGGCATCAATGATATATTGCGAGTCCGCGCTAAATGGCTGGATATTTTTCTCGGTCGTTTTCTTGGTAATCTCCTCTATTTTGGCGCGGTATTCGTCAAATATCTTGGTGAACTGGTCGTTCTTTAGCTGAGTATCTGTCTGCCGTTTAGCCATATTATCTCACCCTCTGGATTCTTCTATAGGATTAGGTAATGTAATTCTACTTTTCCCTTTAAATATTTTAAACCTTTAGTGTTAATTTATATATAGATATGTATAGTAAGTTATTACCCTGTACTTTGGTATGGGGTAGCTTAATGTCCCTTACTTTGGTCACATGTACTGCAAAAGCCAAAGCGGTTTCCATGATATTCAAATTCGCTTCTCAGGCATGGACTCTTTAGACTTTCTTACGCGTATAGAGGAATACTGTAGGGGAGACTCTCCATACGGCCCTGTTACCGGTATTCGCGGTGAACCCCCGGCGATAGGCCGCCCGATAAATAATGTTCAGGGTTGTTGTCTACACGTTAAATGTCTGCCTGATATCCGAAAATACTATTATAATCAGTACTAATATGGGATTTACGGCACGCTTGGAAACACATTAATGTTAAATCAGAATTTACTGGGCGGAGTCAGCATTATGGAAATTAACCATACAAACAAAAAGGCAGCACAAAAGTGGCAAATCCCGGGACCCGTTAACGCTAATGATGAAAAGCCTCCTAACGACAACAATGAAGAGCCTCTTGGCGAAAATGCTGAGAGACCTCTTTTCGAACTCTGCCCGTACTGTGGCAAGGAAGGATATCATCAGATTCCTGGATTCTACGAACATTGCACGTATTGCGGTATTGACAGGTTATTATTGTCAGAGCCACAGTCAGAACAACAGGAGTAACTCGCTGCGATGAATAATCGTTGTTAAGGCAGGTATTAACCATGATATATATTACTGAGCGGGCTAAACAGGAATTAAAAAGACTGCTTGACACTAAGGTGAACTGGCCGGGGGCACGCCTGAGGTTCATGGATAGAGGCCAGGGAAGATTCGGCCTGGGCATTGATATTGAAAAGCCGGATGACGTAGTAATGGAGTATGAAGGTGCTAAATTGATGGTTATTGAGCCCAGCCTGGCCTCCGATCTCAAACACTTCACGCTTGATGTTGATGACACTCCTGATGGCCCTGAGTTGGTCATTATAGAAGAAGTAACCAAGCAGTGGTCTGCCACGGATACGGTAGACTGGCTACCTTTATCACCCGCTTCATTCTGTGATAACTGATTTCATCTGTAGAGTTATCATCACATCCTGTATTCCAGATGTATTCGGTAGCGGCGCTCTGCAAAACCCCGGACTATCCTTATAGCTGACTTTCCCCGCATATCTCAGCGCCATCTCCAGACTCTATAGCATACCCCCTAATGGTATCATTAATTCAGCTTCGCCTAGCTTTATACAGGCCTTATATTTCGTAGTAAATCTAGCCTACTTCATACTAAACTCTAACCTGCTTCTAACCTTATAAATATATGATATTATTGAGGTTCGGTTTTTAAAAATGAACGTTAAGAAGTATCTATATATAGCCGTAGGCGTACTCTTATGGGTACTTCTAGTAACGATAGGTCTAAGCGCTGAGTTCAGTTTTACGAATATCACCTCGGACCCTTATGGCTTTATTATTAACTTCCTGGAACTATGGGCACCTGCGGTGGGTGCCGGGGGAACTCTTATTGTTGCCATCGTTATTATTCTAGTGCTGAATTATATCCGTAAAAGTCAGGAAAGAGAAAAGGAACAGTCTATATACGCATTGCACGATGAAATTGATATCAATCTGTCTGTTATTGTGCCTTTACGTCACAGGATTGAAAAGACATTGGAACCTTTCGGTTCAGAAATCCGGCTTGGCTTGTCTGCGCAGGACCGTGTGTTGTTATTTGAAGATATTGATACAACCGTGTTTGACAATATGAAAAATGCTGGCAGTCTTCGTTGGCTCGATTCCATACGTATGGAAGTAATATCATGCTATAACCTTATCAAGCGTTATAACCGTGACCAGAGTTTTCAGGAAAGCCATCCTGCGCTATTAAGCAAAATACAGACGCAGCTTCAACGTGCCCAGAGAGACCTCGAAGACACTTTCAGTTTCTTGCCTCACTATACCAGGGACAAAAGAAACCGGGTGAAATATAGAATCGAAGAAGAACTGGTATTAACACGTTAAGCAAAGATGTTGTGCTTTAATACGGGTAATGGTTATTTGTCTTTATCCAAAACTGGAGCGTGAAGACAAATAGAAAAGGGAAGCACGCACATCACAACAGAGTGACATTCTGCTGCTTAACCTACTCAACCGTAACCGTCATGGTGTACGTCCATTCTGCCTTCAGGCCACCTTCCCATGATTGACTGTATTCCATTTGTACTTCGGTTGTTCCCTTTTCAACCGCCTCAAAAGTCCAGAGTTCTACACCAGCGGCTCCAGGAACATCTACTTCCGGTGGTTCGAAGTCATGGTCCTCTTCTTGTACCACATTTTCTATGGTGGTTTTATAAATCCATTGAAAACCTGTTGACGGATTTGAGCATAGTTCCAATCTGATTTTATCACCGACCTCCACTTCAAACTCGCCACTACGGTGATTGTTTTCGCTAAACTCATCGCAAGAAATCTCAACATTGTAATCATGGGAGGTTACGACACACGATGACAGTAAAAGTGCAGCTGTAAATAGTGTGAATGTCAAGAAGACTCTCAGTTTCACCATTATTCCCCCTTAGATTGCATCATGTACAATAAGGCTAGTGAAAGTGTATGTATTACCTGGAAAAATGTCAATGCGATATATAAAGCACATAAGTTACTGTCTATACTGCTGCCTTATTTGAAGGGGGATAGGGGCAAGTAAAAGAGGGAGTAGCACACCAAGCCAGAAACAAGGGAGGTGAGGGGTAGTTGTTAGTATCCTATCAGAATTTCTTAACAAACCTCATGGGAGGGAGCCAGCGCCCCCTCCCATCACACAGAACGTAAAAGTTAAGGTTGCATGGACTGCGAGGCTTGCATAGCTTCATCCAGAGACAGCACTGGGCGAATATCAAATTTGTAATAAGGTGAAAATAACATAGCCGCCTTTAACCCATCAATAGGTTCCCCCGCAGAGATTGCGTATCCAGCGCCACCGCTGGGAAATACTCCCCAATCAAGTACCAAACCATCATCCATCATTTTCTTGGTTATTTCCCCCATTTTCCCCAATACCGCCACTCGCTCCTTAGGGTCGGCAGGCATTGTACCTGGAACAACTTCCCAAAGGTTCAGATATTTAACCATTTCATTACTCCTTTTAATGCGCAGTAATTTTCAAAGTAATCAAAGTAAATAGCAAACATGGCAAACGATGTGCCTTCATTTATTCAATAAGCACCACCCCCTCTTAAAAAAACATGACCGACCATATTTCAGGTCGGTTTCACTGTTGGCTCATCGCCACCCAAGTGCCCAGATACAGGTGGCGATTCAATGCCCCCTTTTTACTGGTGCTTAGTAATAGATTATATTAGTTTTTTAATACGGGGTAAATTATAGTCCTATTTCAGGAAATGTCAAGTTGGTGCTTAAACGAGTCTATTATATACTCTATATTACTGCCTTATTTGAAGACCGGGGTATACAACAATAGAGCAAGAGGATGATTTTTAAAAACGGGTGTTTAAACCCGGCGGGAGCGCATGGGAGTCGAACCCACCGAAGACAGCCTTACTGCCCCCCAACGGATTTGAAGTCACGGCTAGCGCATTCGGCTTGTCAGCAACATTGTGGCGTGTTTGTTGGTAAAAATTAATAAAATGAGCTTTTGGTTAAAACACTAGCTGCTGTAAATACAAAATAGATATTTTGTTTAAACAGGATGTTCTGTTAAAATTTGAGCGGATTATTGAATAAAAAATTTAGAGTATTCCTTATGACATGACCCCCATAAAACTCCTTATATTAATTCATAAATGAGTTTTTGAAGAATTATTACCAAATTCTAACATATAATAATCCTGTGTCTAACATAGAAATTATATCTTTTATAAGAAAATAATTTAAAAAAATTGTGCAAATTCAAAAGTAAAATAGATAAATGAATTTAGTAAAAAATAAGGTAAATATGTTATCTTCATCTAACCATTTACTAGAAGTACAATTAGGTGACTTTTGTTGTAGGATTGTATGCAATGATAAAGAGGTAGCGGACAGTTTGGCAAAGCTATATGGTGATTTCCCATCGACACAGAAGCCTGATATCACTCTCAAGCTGGAGATTGTAAAAAAGATGGGCTCCACCGAATTTGAGGCGGCCCTGCCCGAAGTGAAGTTTTTTCACGATGGTGATTATTTTAAGACATCGTGTTCGATTGTAGTGGGTAAGCGTAACCTCGATGCCGGCAACGTTGCCATGGAAGTAGAAAAACATATTTTTAACCAAGATTCAGGACGTAGCTATGTAAATCATGCAATATGTTCACTCTACTATACCGCGTGTAAGCTGGGGCATAACGGGAACCCACCCGCTTTCATGGTACACTCATGCGGTATTATCCGTCATGACCGGGTGTTGCTTTTCTCCGGGCCTTCTGGGATTGGCAAGTCAACCATAGCCAGGCTTTGCGGCGAAGAGCACGGGCAAGTCATCAATGATGAGGCAGTACTGGTTCATAGGCCACAGCAGGGGAATAATACTTTGATGGTGCAGGGCATACCCATTATTGGGGAACTACCCCATCGGTTAAATGTAACCGCCCCATTACGGGCTGTTTTATTGCTCAGGCAGGGCAAGCGGACGTCTATAAGCCGCCTCCGTCGAATGGAAGCTTATGTACGATTCATGCGCCAGATTGCTTGCCCAGCATTCATTGGGCAAATGGACAAAAGGGCAATTTACTCTATGATAGTTGATTTCAGTAACGAAGTGACACAAACAGTGCCGTTTTACGAATTCGAGTTTACTCTAGATCGCACCGCACTTTGGGAAGTAGTTGAAGAACTTGAGGCATCGCTCGATAGGGAAGACAGATAATATGAAAAACAAGATAACTAGGGCTGACGATATCATCTGGCGTAAAGTTGAAGATGAGATAGCAGTGCTTAAGAATGACGGTTGTTCATTACATATCCTGAACGAGACCGCCGCCCATATATGGGAGATGTGTAATGGTAATTATGAACCCGATGAAATCGCTGCCAGTCTTTTTGAGCACTTCGACGTTACTCTAGAAGAAGCAAAGGCTGATGTACTCGAAACCATAGGTAAGCTCAAAGATCTGGGTATCTTAAAATGGGACAAGGAAGAGGGCGAGCCATAAATAAAAAAATGAAAATCCATTATGCCGCCATACGGTCTGATGCAAACACAACCTTTCACCTCGAGCCGTGTACTGGGTTACGGTATCTCAGGTCGGTGAGGCGTTCTAATATCGTGATATATGTGCCTAGCGGACGTGTCGGCGGCTGATTCTGGCTATGGAGGTGATACTATGCAAAAGAAACCATACAAGAAACCCGATATCAAGTCCGAAGAAATAGACCCCGGCGCACTGGGGGGAGCTCTAAGCGGCAACGGTGATAATCCTTACGGCGGCGAATAGAGACTGAGCCCAATCAGAAGACGGCATAGTCCAAGATATTCGAGCTGTAATCACTTTTCAAGATCTAGAGTATTTTCTTGCTGTATCATAGTAGCCAAAGCTACCAATACCGTAACCCAGTACACGGCTCGAAGAAAGTAAGGCGCCGGCAAATATCCTTAGAACTGAAACCAGGAAGGCTCACGCCGGTTCCTCTGGAGGTGGTTGGGATGGGGGTGTTGTTATGAAAATCGCACTTATAGACGTTAATGCTGCGGAATTACTCGGGGGTGGCTTTTCTTCTCCGGGCTCACGACTTATCTCCGCATTGCTGAAGAGAGCCGGGCACTCAGTAAGGCTTGTATTCTTAGCCAGGCAAGACCATTTTACCTATGAACAGGATGAGATTAGACAATTACATGAAATACTTAAAGATGTTGACCTGGCTATGGTCGCCGTCTACAGTGCTTGTGCGCATCTGGCCATAATGGTGACAGACTTCATTCACAGGCAATACCCGGGGATGAAGGTAATCTGGGGTGGACCTCACTGTGTTGCCGCCCCAGAGCTAAGCCTTCGTTATGCTGACGGTGTCTGTTTCTCTGAGGGTGATGAGAGTATCGTGGAATTTGTTAACAAGTTGGAGAACGGCAATGGGGAATACCTCAAGACGGCAAATATGGCTTTCAATATTAACGGCTCTACCGTGGTCAACGATGTTCGGCCGCCTTTTGAAGATTTAGACAGCCTTCCCTTTGCCGACTACAGTTTTGATGACCAGTATGTACTGGATGGCGGCCTTTTCCCTCTTACTAAAGAGAAAGCACAGAAATATTTTATTTCATATTTTTGGGGTGGACGAGCTATTTTTATGCTAACTTCCCGTGGTTGCCCCCACCAGTGTTCATACTGCAACAATTGTCGTTATGTAGCTTTATTTGGCCAGAATAGTATTCGTTTTCAGAGCGTCACCCGTTTTATAGATGAACTGGAAGCCCACTTGAACCACTTTGATTTTATCAGCTGGGTGGGTTTTGGAGATGATGACTTCTTCGTGCGGCCGGTCCCCCTACTGGAAGATTTTGCCGAAAAATATAAAACCAGGATAGGTATTCCTTTTGGAGTTGCTGTTAGCGCAAATACGTATCGCAAAGAGAAAATGGAAATTCTCCTGGATGCCGGCCTCAAAACCATTGAAATGGGCGTACAATCGGGAAGTCAGCGCGTGCTGGATGAAGTTTACAATCGAAAAATTAGCGTGGTTAAGACCAAGGAGGTTATCCGTCAGATTGTGCCGTATCAAAAAACACATAACTTGAATTTTCTTCTCGACTTTATCACTGATAATCCCTATGAGACTAAAGATGATGTTTTACAGACCTATCGATATATAAGCGAGCTATCACCGAAAATACATATACGTATATTTTGCCTGATATTTTTCCCTGGGACGCCTATTTATGACAGGGCTATTAAAGACGGTATTGTAAACCCGTTCGACCCGATGACATTTGGCTCTATGGCAGATTCCTGGAGAGGTAGAGTCTTATATGGTAAGAATTACGAAACTTTCTTGGTTTTTCTTGCGGTTCGCTTGCGGCATCGCATCCCGTACCGTATTTTGTGTATCTTAGGTAGTTATCCGGTAAGATGTATAGCGTCCCTAATTCCGAAGTCTGTTTTTAGCTACTATGTCTCCAGATTATCATTTACACGCCGAGCTAGTGCTAAAAAATTCAAACTAAGCTCTAAGGTTATTAGACAAAGTGCGAATCCTGGTTCGCATTACTTTTCCCGTGGGTTTGCTTATCAAATGCGAGGGAAAAAGATTGCGGCAGTAGCGGACTTTAAAAAGTGTATCAAGTTTAGTAATAATCCTGAATTGGTAAAGATGGCTAAGCGATTAATTGAAGAAAATACCACTAAATAGGCCAAGCAGCACTAAACCCTAAAGAAAGGTGCTGGTTTAGAATTGAAGTAATACCGATGATGCCTCCGGAACGTGCCCAGCGGGGAACTGGAAGAAGATTAATGAAAGAATATACTAGCGCTACTAATATGACTCGTAAAGAAGTCATTAAATTGCTCCCGGATATGTGGCAGGAGACCTGCGACCGAGGAGGCTGCCTGACTTTCAGATTGATATCGGGGAGTATGGAACCCCTGATACGTGTGGGCGATAGGGTGAAAGTCTCCCGTATGGAGCCATCAAGACTTCGTATCGGGGATATTATCGCATTCCGGGAAGGCCGGGGTGTGACTGTGCACCGTATTATCAGAAGAAGTCATATAGATGGGCAGTTATACTTCTACGCCCAGGGAGATGCTGGCTCAGGTTGGGGAAAAGTCACCAAAGAAGATCTAATAGGTAAGGTTTACGCAATCGAAAGAGATCAGTGCGAGATATTACTCGATACACCGAGGTACATGGTTGTCAACAAGATTTTAGGATGGAGGCTGTTTCTTGTAGCCTGCCTGCGAATAATGAAGTACCGGAGTCTTAGTAATGGTATACGCTTGGCACTTAGGCCGGCATGGAGGTTGTCTCGTCGGATATTGCTACTAAATTTTCTGCATGAAGAAAGACAATGAAGGTTGGTTGAAAAATATAGATAGAGATTATCCAACAAATTACTATTTTGTAAAATACAAAGAGTTTCATTATTGAGACGAGCTTAGTTTCTCTCTCAAAACGCTTCTATTCTCTATCCCTTTTTCCTTTGCGAACACCTTTGCGCGTTTACTTATCTCGTCAGCTTTTGCTAATAGGAAGATCATAGAACCAAGTAAGGCAAGCAAGATGCCAATACCAGTTAAAATCTCTTTTGCTGATAGGCTCTTGCGGGGTATAATGACTGTACTAAATAACGTGGCCTTTGTCATAAAGCTCCCATACTATATACACAAAATGCCTTACTTTTAACATATGGAGTACTCCTGCACTATTTACACAAAGTACACATTAGGTAATGAACACATGTCACCCCTTCAGATCTTTATATAACCTGAGGCTATCCTCAAACCTCACACTCCTCGTATATCTCTCCACCATCGCTATCGACTCCCATCTCCCCAACCGCATAATATGCAGGCTATCAATCCCTTTCTTGGCTAACAGACTGGCGAACGTCCTCCTAAAAGTATGCGGGTTACACGGAAGCCCGGTTTTCACTCTCAACACCTTCAACATCTCCACTATCCCCCAGGCCTTCAAATCCCACAGCATTCCATCAGCTTGGTATTGGGATATCCACTCCCTCAATAACCGCTCTGTCCGTTCTCCGAATGGGGCTAACCCTTCTCTATTGCCCTTACACAGCACCTTGATAAGCCTGTTTTTCCAATCAATATCATGGACTTTGATATTCACCAATTCAGTTAACCTTAACCCAGAGTCAACAAACAAGGAAACAATCGCCTTATCCCTCACACACCCCGCCTGTTGAATAAGGTATTCTACCTGCTCACGGCTCAGGCTCGGCAATATCTTCTTCTCGACCTTCGGCGCATCGACAATGAAAATAGGGTTATTCTGCGGGTTAAG
>CAZPQB010000051.1:0-14867 GCA_964588605.1 uncultured Dehalococcoidaceae bacterium
TTCACGACTACGAAATCGTGGAACTACTGCTGAGCCTGGGCACCCCGCGTAAGGATTGCAAGGTGCCAGCTAAAGAAGCGATAAAGAGATTCCAGACCTTGCGCGGAGTCCTGGAAGCCCCACCCGAGGAGCTTCAGCAGATAGATGGCATTGGTGCTCACAGCGCTTTTGGCATCAAGCTGGTGCAGGAAATAGCCAGGGAGTATCTCAAGGCCAAAATCCTGGACAAGCCCTTTTACAAATCGTCCCAGGAAGTCTTTGATTATCTTTACCACTCAATGCGTGGCCTCAAGAAAGAGGTCTTCAAGGTAATCTACCTCAATAGCCAGAACCAGATTATCGATACCGTTGACTTATCCGAAGGTACAGTAGACGGTAGTTCGATCTCACCACGAGAGATTATCGAGGGCACCATCAAGCACAATGCCGCCTCCCTGATTTTCGTCCATAACCATCCCTCCGGCAACCCCGAGCCAAGTACAAGTGATAAAGCGTTGACCCGACAACTGGTCTATGCCGGCAGGATCATGAGGCTCAGGATCCTGGATCACATTATCATCGGCGACAACAGGTACTTCAGCTTCGCTGGCCAGGGACTGATTAAGGAATATGAGACCGACTTCATGAATCTGATGCTCAGGGGTACAGCCGAGGCAAAGCGAAGACTTTATAAAGCCAAATTGCCGACTGACAAGCACCACTACTAGTTCGACCAAGTATACCCGGTTAAACCGCAGATGACCTTTCCAGACGCAGGAGAAATCTCTTCATCTCCAGCCCCCCGCTAAAGCCGCCAATGGCTCCGTCAATGGCCAAGACACGATGACAGGGAACAATAACAGGCAGAGGATTCCTGCCAAGAGCCTGTCCCACGGCGCGAACCGCTTTCGGTTTGCCAATCTGCTCGGCTACCCAGGCATAGCTTCTGGTCTGGCCATAAGGGATAAGTCTGCTTGCCGCCCATACCTCACGCTGGAAAGCGGTTGCCGCAGAAAAGTCAAGCTTATCGGGAAAATCAACCTGGTGACCGTCATAGTAAGCGTCCAAACGTTTTATCAGGTCTTGAAATAATTCAGGCGAATTGACCGCCTGATTGATGTTGTCGCCAAGTTGCTCTTGAGCTTCCGAAGCTGATGGCCGCGGCAATGTGACGCGTAACAGTCCCGTTTCCGAGGCTAGCACGCCCACCCAGCCAGCAGCCGTACTGAAGATACAATAGAATAGCTCTTGAGTAAGCATAATTAATGTATATCAGAAAATGGTAGACTGCCGACCTGTCTCTTTACCCGATTTCAGGTTCAATCAAACCGTAGTTGCCATCACGGCGCTGGTATAACAGTTTAATTTCACCAGCATCAGCGTCAAGGAACAGGAAAAAACTGTGCCCGTGCAATTCCATCTGTTCTATGGCTTCAGCCGGTGACATGGACTCCAGGACAAAACGCTTGGTTTTGACAATCTTTCCGACGGTTTCCGTGCTCATGGCTATTTCGTCGAAACTTACCCTGGCCAGCGAATTACCTCTTCCCTTCTCATAGAGCTTCCCCTTATGACGCTCAAGCTGGCGGGTCATAACGGCAGCCACCCGGTCAACAGCCTTAAACAGGTCCTCACCCCTCTCCTCCCCATGAAAGACAGCACCACCAGCGCCACCATTTACGGTCACCCTGACCAGATAATGCTGCTGGGGTGCCTTCGTCTTTTCCTCGGATATTTCTACTTTGGATTCAATAATACTGGGTAAATGTTTGTTCAGTTTGCCGATTTTACGTTCAATATAGCGCCGTACCGCGCTTGTTAGCTCCATATTGGTTCCCGCTATCTGTAGCTCCATTGTTTCACCTTCCTGATAGCAATAATATATGCAATCCCTTCATAATTCCAAGGCCATGACCAGTCCCCATACCGAAGAGGCGCCAGCAGATTTCAACGCCCCGGCACAGGCATTAAGTGTTGACCGGGACGTGGTAACATCATCTATTAACAGCACCTTTTCACCCCGCAATCTCCCATCGCGGCAGGCAAAGGCACCAGCAACATTTTTCTGTCGCTCACCAACGCTGGCCGACCTTGCCTGAGGTGGTGTGTACTGCTTTCGAACGAGACAATCATCTACCACCGGTAGACCTCCCAACTTGCCCAGCTCCCTGGCCAGCAATCTGGACTGATTGTAGCCGCGCTCCCGCAACCGCTTCCGGTGTAAAGGTACCGGCACCAGGACTTCGCCGGGAACCGTGTTGTCAATAAGATAGCTGTACAACAACTCGGCCAGTGGTGTTGCCAATGCTCTCAGGTTTCGGTATTTCAGTTCATGGATAGCCTGACGTATAATTCCATCAAATACGAATGGCGAGCGAATACCGTCTATCTCAGCGGCCCAGTCGGCACACCCGTGGCAAAGTATGCCACCAGGCTGGGGTCTACCACACATGGGACAAACCGGAGGCGTAATGAGCGGTAATAGCTGACGACATGAACTGCAAATATAGTCACCTTCCCGGCCACAGTTGATACACCACTGTGGGAAAAGCAGGTCGAGTGCCATCCTCTTGAGTCTGTTCAACGGAGGAAGCACGGTTGCCATCCGCAATTCAATGTAGTAAAGGCGTACCCCTATATCTTATCGGGAGCGGGAGTTGTGTAATGAGCCACTCATAATAGGCTCGTTGATATAGACGTCACCATTCCTGATTTTCAGGTTATAGCCGCAATCAGGATTGGTGCAAACCCATGCCTTATACTGAATTGATGCCCCCTGGCTGCCAAAATCTGACAAAGGCACCAGATCTCCAGAATTGCACTTCTGACATTTGGGGAAATTTAACTGTTCCATGGAGTCCTCCTCCCAACCAAGAATGTAGAATAAAACACTTAAGTATACATCAAAACAGCGGCGGTTGACAAGTAGCTGGACCGGTTTATACCATCAATTACACTCCTCTGAAGCTATGATATTTCTGACTCTGGATAGGAGTAAATTTAGAGGGGACAGAAATTCAGTTATCAGCCCCCTCTCATCAGGAAACCTTATGCCGTTATAATTAAGGCCAGTACAAACAAGGCTGAATCACCGGCTGGCCATTTTATCAATCGACCCCCGCTTGATCTGCTGCCCCTGGATAAGTTTAATTAATATATTGGCGATAACGGGGTCAAACTGAGAGCCGCTACACCACTCCAGCTCTTCCAGGGCATCCGCCTGAGACAGGGCGCGCCGGTACGGGCGGTCTGAGGTCATAGCCTGGTAGGCATCAGCCACTGCTATAATTCTGGCTCCCTGAGGTATTTTAGGGCCCATCACGTACTGGTTGAGTCTGCTGCCATCATAGAAGTCATGGTGGTGTGATATGATCTCCACGATATTATTATTCACAAACGGCCTGACCAGCCTCGGGCCAATAACAGCATGAGTCATAATATGCCTGTATTCACTGGATGTCAGTTCGCCCGGTTTATTGAGAATATCCGGGTCTACAGCGATTTTACCAACGTCATGAAGCAAAGCAGCCCAGCGCAGGTCTTCCATCTCGTGCGAAGGAAGCCCGAGCTGTTGACCAATGGCCACGGCAATCTCCGCCACATCATGAGAATGCCCCTTGGTATATCTGTCACCAGACTCCAGAGTGTTAACAAGAGTCTCAATAGCACCCAGGAAAAGTTTCCTGGGTTCCAGCGGCTGATTCTTTTCTTTATTGCGTACCCCCTGAAAATAACGTTGAACCTCCAGCTCCAGTCGCCTCTTATTCAGAGTCCCATTGACACTCTGTAGAACCTGTTCAAAACTAAATGGTTTGCTTATATAGTCCTGCGCCCCATCCTTGATACACTGCGCAATAATCTTGGCATCGGTATTGCCACTAGCCATGATTACGGCCGTCTCCGGAAAACGCTTTGTGATATCTGGTAGCACCTCACTGCCAAGCCTGCCAGGCATATTGATATCCAGAATTACAAGGTCAGAGGGTTTAATCTCCAGTTTCTCTAAAGCCTGCTCGGCATCCTCAGCTTCATCACAGGTGTAGCCACGCATGGCCAGGCCCTTGTTCAGGATACACCTTATTGCCTCCTCATCATCAACCAGCAATATACTTTCTTTAGTCACCGTCATACACTTATTCCTCCCACCACAATGTGAGCATTCAATGCCTATTATAGAAGTCAGGTGCTAAACAAATTATTAATTTCAATCGTCACAGAATAAACATTTAATAAATTTCATCTGTTTCGTAGCAATGCCGGCATTCGTTCAAAGGGGCAAATAGAGAAATTCACGCACGTGCAACTACCTGGAGACATAACGAAAATCAGTATAATAGGAGAACGGCTACTTCAGCTTAACGGAGCTAATCCTGCTGTAGATAGGGCCTTCCCTGGTTAGCTGGCTTTTCATAAGGTGAACAGTATCCACCCTAATACGACAGCCAGTTTCGAAACTGGTGTCGGCAATGAGTTTCCCCAGTTCCTGCCGTTCGTTTTGCGTGGCTCTATCACGAATACGGGCCAGCGTCAGATGTGGTGTAAAAGGCCTTCGTTCACGGGCGAAACCGAGAGGAGCCAGACCGGACTCGATACGCTGCTGAAGCTGGCTGAGTCTGTCAACTTCCCCACTCAACCCCACCCAGACCACCTGGACTCGTTTCATGCTGGGGAATACACCCAGACCTCCTGCCCCCAAATGAAAAGGATGTACCCCCTGGACAGCCTCTTCTATCGTTTCGGTTACCTTACCCGTGATACTCGCATCAATGTTTCCGAGAAATTTAAGCGTCAGGTGAATACCCTGCAGGTCAACCCACTTTACCGGAGCTCTACTTACCGATTGCAGCTGGAGCTTGATAGCAGTTAAGTCTCGCTTTAACTCTTCGGGCAACTCGACGGCTATAAACGAACGAATTTGCTCCATATTGCAGGCCTAAATACCCAGTAACCGGCGGGCGTTGCCGGACAGAATCAGTTTCCTGTCCTCATCAGATAAATTCACTGAATACATTTCATTAAGCAACCGTGATGGCGGCATCAGGGGATAGTCACTACCAAAGAGTATCCTGTCAGCGCCGACAAGCTGTATGACCTGTTGGTAAATATCGGAACGATAGAGAAAAGGCGACGCCGCAGTATCAAAATAAACATTCTCCAGAGCTTCTCTCACTTCGGGCATCAGGGTATAGAAAGGCAGACCCCCTCCCCAGTGGGCACAGACGACGGGTAAATCCGGGAAGCTGGTGATAAATGCGTAAAGTATATCCGGGGTGACACTCCCCTTGCCGGAATAGACATGCCCTACCGGCTCTGAAGAATGCGTCAGTAAAATCAGATTATACTCCCGTAACGCCCACACAAGAGGCTCCATAGCCTCTTTCTTGGTGAAGTCAAGGAACTGCGTATCTGGTCGGAGCTCGCCAACTCCCCTGATACCTCCCCGGGCACAGCGCTCAATTTCAGCCAGGGCTGATTCTGAGTGGCATGATTGTACGGCACAGAAACCTATCAGGCGTTTCGGGTAGCGAGCCACAGACTCCAGGATATAATCATTGGTTTCCACGCAGAGATCGTGAGTGCTCCAGCCATAATTAACGATGACTGAAACATCAATCCCGCCCCTGTCCATACTTTCAATAAGCTCATCTGCCGTGGCAATTCTGGATTTTTCATCGGAATAGATAAGGGCAAATGTTGGGTCTTTATCTACGTAACGGCTGCGGTTTTCCTTTATCCGTGGCGACAGCACATGAGTGTGGAAATCAACTATCATTGTCAAACCACAACCGAATAGCTATGGACAGCCGCTGAAAGCTACTCTTCTTTTTCAGCCGATGACTCAGCCGGTGGCTGCTCTGGAGCTCCCTCGGCGGGTGCTTCAGCCGCAGCTTCAGCCGCAGCTTCTTCCTCTTCCACAACCTCTTCCACCTCTTCTACCTTCACCACGGCTTCCGCTACTTTCACCACTAACTGTTCAGGGTCAGTATGAACGGTAATATCCGGGTCAAGAACAATATCCTTTACATGAATGGCCTGCTCTATTTCCTCAAGTATACTTATGTCAACTTCTATCTGGGGTGGAACTTTATCAGGCAGGCACTCAATATGCAGACTGGTAATGCTGTGAGCCAGCATACGCCCCTTCTCTTTCATGGCTGGCGCTTCTCCCACCAGAACGACAGGAACCTCCACTTCCATCTTTTCCCCCATTTTCACCTGATAGAAGTCAACATGAAGCAGTTGTTTGCTGACTACGTCCCTCTGAATCTCACGTATAAACACACCCTTCGGCTGTTTCTCATCAGCGATTTTAAGGCTGATGAGCCGGGTCGCCCCGGCATGGGCAATAATCCGCGTGAGCTCAACGGTATCACATTGCAACGCCTGCGACTCTATATTATGTCCGAATAAATGGGTAGGGGTAATCCCCTGCCGACGTAAAAATCTGTTCCTTTTCCCCAGCACATCCCTCTTCCCAGCCGTTAATGTCAGGTCATCCATCTCCATTCCCCTTTCGCCCTGTTAATTTAAGCACATTCAGCCGTAAAAATCAATTTCCAATGTAGACTTGGCATTTTTCGATATTGTATAATATAGATGCTGTGGAGATTCCATCTGATTCCAAAAATGCATCATCGGGAACCTCGGCCAATAACGCCGAGGTTTTTGCTTCTAATGAGGACTTAAAAGCGGTCGCTAAAAGGCTGCGACGACACATCGTTACCATGATAGGCAAGGCCGGCAGCGGTCACCCCGGCGGCTCACTGTCCGCGGTGGAGATAGTCACGACGCTCTACTGGAAGGTTATGCGACATAAACCCGCCGACCCTCACTGGGCAGACCGGGACAGGTTTATCCTGAGCAAAGGGCACGCCGCCCCGATGCTCTACGCCGTTCTGGCCGAGTGCGGCTACTTTCCCGTCAGCGAACTGACTACTCTAAGGCAGATTGACAGTCGCCTCCAGGGACATACCGACCGCACAGCTACCCCCGGCGTCGAGATGTCATCGGGGAGTCTGGGGCAGGGACTGTCATTCTCCATCGGCATGGCTCTGGCAGGTCGCCTTGACTCGCAGGGATACCGCGTCTATGTACTGCTGGGTGATGGTGAATGTGATGAAGGTCAGGTATGGGAAGGTGCCATGGCGGCCGCCCACTACAAGCTGGACAACCTGACGGCCATCGTGGACAACAATGGACTGCAGATAGATGGGTGGAACCGCGATGTCATGAGCCTAGACCCACTGGGAAAGAAATGGGAAGCCTTCGGCTGGCACGTCATTGAGGTTGACGGACACGATTTTAATCAACTTCTTGATGCCTTTGAGAAGGCTAAAACAGTCAAAGGGCAGCCGACCATGATAATCGCCCATACCATCAAAGGCAAAGGGGTCAGCTTCATGGAGAATGTTGCCGGTTTTCACGGTAAGGCACCCAATAAAGACGAACTTGAAATAGCCCTGAAGGAGCTCGAGTAATTATGCCGGAAGAAGCCTCCATGAGGGACGCCTACGGTGAAACCCTGGTAGAACTGGGGAAGGCAAATCCGGACATTGTAGTGCTGGATGCTGACCTGTGCCCTTCAACCATGACCAAATATTTCATGAAGGAATTCCCTGAGCGTTCATTTGACATCGGCATCGCCGAGCAGAACATGGTAAGCATCGCCGCCGGACTGGCCGCCTCAGGTAAGATACCTTTTGCCAGCACTTTTGCCGTCTTCGCTCCGGGACGCTGCTTTGACCAGATTCGCATGTCCATAGCCCAGCCTGGACTCAATGTAAAGCTGGTAGCCACCCACGGAGGACTCAGCGTCGGTGAAGATGGCACTTCGCACCAGGCCATTGAAGACCTTTCCCTCATCTGTTCCCTGCCCGGCTTTACCGTCATCGTCCCGGCTGATGCCATCGAAACTGTCCAGGCGGTCAAGGCAGTGGCCAGCCATCAGGGACCCTGCTACATCAGGCTGGGCCGTCCCAAACTGCCACTGGTCTATACGGAGGACTACCGCTTTGAACTGGGCAAGGCGGTAATGATGAGACCGGGTACGGATGCTACCATCATAGCCATGGGCATCATGGTGGCCACAGCTATAAACGCAGCCACAGAACTTGAGAGGCAGGGTATCAACTGCCAGGTACTGAACATGCCTACACTTAAACCCATTGATGAAGCCGCTATTATCAAAGCCGCTGACGAGACGGGTGCCATTGTCACCGCCGAGGAGCATATGGAGCATGGTGGACTGGGCAGCACGGTTGCCCTCGTAATAGCCAAACACCAGCCGGTGCCTGTTGAGTTCGTGGCTGTCAGGGACACCTACGCCAAGTCAGGCAAACCAGCCGAGCTTCTGGAACGTTACGGCCTGACGGCCAAGGATATCGTGAACGCCGTTAATAAGGCGATAAAGAGAAAACTTAAGAGCTAATCCAGGAACGTAATCTCCAATGGCGGCCTTTCTTTCATGTCTACTTCGATACCTGCCTCGCGAAACAGCTCAATAAACCTATCATCGTTATACTTGCCAAAGCTTACAAACCTCGCTATCTTGGCGTTGACCAGCATCTTGGCGCAAAGCACACACGGCGTATGTGTGCAGTAAACGGTACTGCCCTCAAGGCTTACACCGTGCAGACCCGCCTGGATAATGACGTTCTGCTCGGCATGAATGGCACGGCACATTTCCTGCATCGTGCCCGACTCTATCTTCATTTCATCACGGAGACAGCCAAGCTCGAGGCAGTCCTTGCCCCCCGCCGGCGCTCCGTTATAGCCTGTCGTCAGGATATGTTTGTTCTTCACTGCTACCGCCCCCATATGGTGTCGCCGACACGTCGAGCGCTCCGCCACTACCGAGGCGACCTTTAAAAAATACTCATCAATATCCGGCCTTTTCGTTTTGTCCACTGTCATAATCGACTTATTATCCCTTCTACTTCCTTCTTCAGGTCAGTCAGCGAAGACTCGTTTATGACGGTAAAATCGGCCATGGCAATCGGCCCGCCCTTATTGAGGTTCCTGATTTCCGCATGGTCGCGACTTGCAGATTCCTTAGCTGTTAGAGGCCGGACCTTACGCTTACCTAGCCGGGCATACCTGGTTTTTGGCGACGCCCAGACGGCAACAACCTTAAAATCGTCTCCATAATGGGTCTCAAGATAAGTATATTCCTCCCAGGAGTAAAGCCCGTCAACAACCACATGTGAATTCTTCAGGGCAGCATCAATCCTGGGCAGGTTCAATATGGCATAGGCAGCCATTCCGTGTCTCTTCCTGAAAGCCTCCCTTATTGGGCGTTCGTTTTCCTCGGTGAGCTCCAGACCCTGCTTTTTTAACTCTTCATCAGTGACATCCCCGAATCTTACCGTAGCAAAGCCCTTATCCTTAAATATCCGGGCTACCTCAGACTTACCAGAGCCGGACATACCCACGATTGATACCACTTTCATACGGTTTATTATAGGGTGTTGCTGCTGAAAATACCACCACGAATATAACTATGGACAGCCTGTGCTATACTACTTGGTATAGTGAGTACAAGCAACGTCATCAATCTGGCCGGACAGATAGAAAAACGGCTGCCTGCTGATACGTTTAGCTTCATAAAAACGGCCGGCGAGGTAGCGCAAAGACAGCAGCAGAGGCTTTATCTGGTCGGGGGTATGGTGCGCGACCTGCTTCTGGAGAGGAGCACCCTTGACCTCGACCTGGTGGTGGAGGGCGACGGCATCAATCTGGCACAGAAGCTGGCAGCCATCAACCATGCAAAAGTTACCACCCACCCCCGTTTCGGCACCGCCAAACTGCAGTGGGACAACGGGAGTACCGACGTAGCCACCGCGCGCGCCGAGACCTACGCCAGGCCCGGCGCCCTGCCCACAGTGAAACCGGGTACGATAAAAACAGACCTGTCCCGGCGCGACTTTACCGTCAATGCCATAGCCATCGAGCTCAACCCGGGTCACTTCGGCGAACTCATCGACCCGTATGCGGGCAAAGATGACCTTGAGCGAAAGTCAATTCGGGTACTGCATACCAAAAGCTTTATTGACGACGCCACGCGCATCTGGCGCGCCGTGCGTTATGAGCAGCGTCTGGACTTCAGGATAGAACCATCCACCCTCAAGCTGCTGAAACGGGATATCGCCATGCTGGCTACCATCAGCGGCGACCGCATCCGCCATGAGTTGGAGCTTGTCCTGAAAGAAGCGATACCGGAGAAAGCCCTGAACCGCGCCGATAAACTCGGCGTACTGGCCGAACTGCATCCGTCCCTGAAAGCCGACGCCTGGCTGTCCAGTGTATTCTCGCGGGTACGCCTGCGTTTCTCAGGTTCACCTCCGCTACCGCTCTATCTGGCACTGCTGGCCTACCATCTTACCAGTGACGAAATCGGGCAGCTTATTGCATATCTCAGGCTGCCTAAATCATACTCACGGGTGCTTGAGGATACTACAGCTATCAAAGGGAAGGCCGAGGAACTATCGGTTCACGGCCTGGCGCCGAGTCGTATCTACGCCCTTCTTCACGGCTATGGCTCAACCGCCCTTACCGCCAACTCGCTAGCCCTCGACTCCACAATCGCCGCCGAGCACATCGAGCTTTACCGCAATGTGCTCAGGAACGTTCAGAACGCCCTCAGCGGGGATGACCTAAAGGGACTGGGCATCCCGGAAGGCCCACGCGTCAAGGAAATGCTGCAACGGCTCCGCGAGGCTAAATTGGACGGCAGGGTGAGCAGTCGGAAGGACGAGGAGACAATGGTGCGGGAGTGGGGAGGTAAATCTAAGGGCTAAGTCGCAGATGCCGCGAGGGCGGCGGGTGGGAAAAGATATCTAAGAAAGTGGAGGGGCTGGCGCGGTCAAGTATCAGCCCTCCCCCTACTCTACCTTCCTAAAAGCCCTGGCCGGAGCCCCGCAGATAGGGCACTTCTCGGGGACTTCACCGGTGACGGTATTACCGCACACCCCGCACACAAAGTAAGTCTTCTCCTCCAGCTGCTGCCCTTCCGTAAGGGCTTTAAGCGCCGCCTCGAAGTAGCCGTAATGTATCTTCTCTACCTCATTAGCCCATTGAAAACTACGCAGAGCCCTGGCATTCCTTTCCACCTCCGCCTCATCGATAAAACGCGGATACATGCTGGTAAATTCCTGGTGCTCCCCGATGCTCGCCGCCATCAGGTTCTCCTTGGTCGAGCCCACGCCATCCATAGCGCTGAAGTGGTTCCGCGCATGTACCGCTTCCGCCTCGGCAGCCGCCCGAAACAGCCTGGCTATCTGGGGGTAGCCATCCTTGTCCGCTTTTTCAGCAAATAGAACATAACGCCGGTATGCCTGACTCTCTCCGGCAAAAGCTTCCTGCAAATTACCTTCTGTCTTGATTTCCATGTAAAACCCCCTGTACTTTGTTAATTCATAACCAACAGTATACGTTATTTACCCGATTTTTTCTTCGTTAAGGTCGCCAGGTAATATTGGCAGGCTTGCGTAAAGGTATACGCTGGTAACTGTATTTGGGATAGCCCACCATCAGACTACCATAGAGCGTATGTCCCTCCGGCAGCGATAGAGCTTCCATCATAGGTGGAAAAGAAGTGGCGGCGAAAATGAAATATCCCGCCCAGCAACATCCCAACCCCATGGTATTAGCCGCCAGGTCGAAATAGGAAAGGGCAATAATGCAATCCATGTATGCCACAGGATTACTCTGTTCGCTGAAAGCGATAACAACCGCCGGAGCTCCCCGGAGAAACACATCAATGCCTGACTCCTGACGTTGTAAGGCTCCTTCCACCATCGGAGCTAATTGCGGGTTGTTTTTTACCACCCAGCGCATCCAGTCGGCGCCGATTTCGGAAAGACGGCGCACTTCGCCTTCATCATCGATGACCAGCCACTGCACCGCCTGGGAATTATGTCCGGTAGGAGCGTAGCGGGCTACCTCAATAACACGCTCGATTTCCTCTCTGGGCACCTTCTTATCTTTATAAACCCGTATAGAGCGCCGACCCTTGATAAGCTGCGTGCACTGACCGGAGGTCACTTTAAGAGACTCGTCGAGTAGTGGGCATTGCCCCACTGGTATTTCACGATGCGTCAGGCTGCCGGACGGGCATACGGCCACGCAATGGCCGCACCTGGCGCAGTTCTCGTCTGCTTTCGGCATCAGACGCGGGTAGCTTTTTTCTCGAAAAAATATGACTCCCCTCGGGCAGATAGCTGCGCAAATTCCGCATTGAGTGCATGTTTGTTTATCTACTACTAAAAGAGCCATTACGCAATCTCCCTCCTTAGTGTTTCATAAAATTTATCCCTGGCATATTTCTCCAGCCAGGGTTCGTGGCCGCATTTCTCCAGCATGATAAACTTAAAATCCTTAAGAACCCGGGCAAGCGGTTCACGGACGCCTTCGGCCGTATGGGGGTCATAATCACCGTGCACAGCCACCACCGGACACCGGATTTGACCGCCGAGCCTTAAAAGCTCACCGCTACTCCTCAGCTTACTGGCCTGCTGCCATACACTTTGATTGATGTCGTGCCGATATTCAAGCAACTCACTTTCATGCGGCAAGGGGTCATAAGAGTCAGCTTTTGCCATCAACTCACCAAACCGTGCCATGGCTTTATTTTTGCCGGCTGCGGCCGGATTATCCAAGATTTCCATCAGGTTAATGGCTTCTATCCTTTCATCTTCACCGAGCCGACTCAATCTGTCGGCAACGATATTCTCGGCGTACTTCTGTTCGAAAGCCCCGCTCCCGATAAGGATAAGCTTTTTCACCAGCGATGGGTGCCGCGCCGATAAAATAAAGCTGAGCCAGGCCCCCCAGGAAAAGCCGATTAAGGTAACGGGGAGGTCGCCGTTCTTTTCCAGCACGTCACGCAGCTCTGCTACCTGTCCCTCAACGGAGTCCTGTGTCTGTAATGGCTCCAGAACACCGGCAACAGTCGAAAGCTCCCTGGCGACCGGAGCCATCTCGCCAGGGGCGCCCGGGCCACCGTGAACGACGGCTACGTTATAGGGCTTACTGCCATATTTTCTGAGATTTGTCATACCGTCCGCACCATATACGCCCTCATTCCCTGGTCCTTGCAGCGAGTATATAAGTCCTCGGCCTCAACTTCATTATTAAATATAGTAAATAATGTTGGCCCGGAGCCGGCAAGGTGGACATGGGGAGCCCCAAGCTTAACGAAATGCTCTTTATAGATCTTCAGCCCGATAAATGAGTCAAGGGCGATATTTTCAAAGGTGTTGAAAAGCATATAACTCTGCAACTCCCGGCCCGTTTTTAATACCTTGACCAGACTCTCCGTTATTTCACCGTCCGTATAATGACTGCCCTTAAGTCCGGCGTACATCCGCGCGGTCTTGCCCGCCTCTGTGGCGACATCTGGCACCACCAACACCACCCACCTTCTGGATAATGGCGGCAACGGCGTTATCACTTCCCCCCTCCCCTCCGCTAATGCCGTGCCGCCACAGAGAAAGAAGGCGACATCCGAGCCCAGCTGCGCCGCCATGCCGAGCAACCTTTCTTGAGATAAGCCAAGCTCCCAGAGCTCGTTGAGGCCGCGTAATACAGCGGCGGCATCGCTGCTGTCGCCGGCCAGTCCCGACATTAAAGGAATTTTCTTGGTTATTTCTACAGCCACACCTTTTTGATAGCCGGTAGCCTCCTGCAGCAGACCAACAGCCTTACTCGCCAGGCTCTTCTCCGCCGACCAGCCCGGCATATCGCACCTGAAGGCAATACCGGTTCCAACCTCAAGGTGCAGACGGTCACACAGGTCTATAGCCTGGAGCACACTGCGTATCTCGTGAAAGCCATCGGGGCGCTTGCCCAGGACCTCAAGCGTCAGATTTATCTTGGCCGGTGCGGCAACCGTTACCATGCTATCCCCCACCTTTCTCCCCATCGAACACACGCCATAGCTGCGCCCACTCCTCCAGGGTGAAGGTCTCCGCCCGCCGCTGCGGAGCGATGCCTGCTTTCCCCAGTAAGACCAGGACCTCGTCCCGGGGCAGGAGCAGTCCCTGAGAAAGGGAATTGACCACCTGCTTGCGGGGCGCGGAGAATCCAGCCCGCACCAGCCTGAAGAAGCCAATTTCATCCACATCAACCGCCGGACGGGGATAAACTTCTATCTTCAATATAGCCGAGTCGACCTCCGGCGGCGGGTAGAAAGAACTGGCGGGCACATAGCTGACGATACCGGGCTTCCCGTAAAACTGCACGCTGATGCTGAGTACGCTCCGCTGGCCAGGTCCGGCGACGATAGCCTCGGCTACCTCCTTCTGCACCATGACAATCATGCTTTCCGGCTTGACCGAAGCCTCGAGGAAGTGGCGGAGGAGGGGAGAGGTGATATAGTAAGGCAGGTTTGCCACCAGCTTATAAGACCTCAAAGTCTCCGGAAAGTCCGGCGCCCGCTCTTGCAACAGAGCTTTGGGGTCGGTGCCGAGGACATCCTCGTTGAGAATAACCACGTTATCAAAGGGAGACAGGGTCTTTCTGAGAACGGCGGTCAGCTTGTTGTCCAGTTCGATAGCGATTACCCATCCGGCGCGCTTCGCCAGCTCGACAGTCAGGATACCAAGTCCGGGGCCCACCTCGATGACAGTATCGGTGGGAGTAAGCGCGGCGGCGGCGAGGATAGCCTCCAGCACTTCTTTATCAACGAGGAAATGCTGTCCCAGTCCCTTCTTCGCCCTGAGGCCAGACCGGCGCAGCATCTTCCTGGTCTGAGCCAGAAGCGAACCGGAACCGTCTTTTGACAGGCCCTTATCCATCATAAAATATAGAGGCCGTGCACCTGCCCTCGACTCCGCCTAACGGCTTGCCCGGGCCAGCCGGCTCCAGCCAGGTGTACCTGCGGCACCCAG
>CAZPQB010000052.1:0-13860 GCA_964588605.1 uncultured Dehalococcoidaceae bacterium
TTCGAGCCGCTGACGGTGGAAGACGTGTTGAGTATTTACCAGAAGGAGAAGCCGGAGGGCGTTATTGTTCAGTTCGGCGGCCAGACGCCCCTGAACATCGCCAATGAACTGGCTGAGGCGGGCGTCAGGATTCTGGGGACTTCACCTGAATCCATTGACCTGGCTGAAGACAGGGACAGGTTCCGGAAAAGGATGGAAGAAATGGGCATCCCTATGCCGCCGTCGGGGATGGCCAGCAACCTGAATGAAGCCCTTGGCGTCGCTGCGGAAATAGGCTATCCCTTGATGGTGCGGCCTTCTTATGTGCTCGGTGGGCGCGGCATGGAGGTGGTCTATGATGAGGATATGCTCAGGGAATACGTGGCGGCGGCCGTAGGGGTTACTCCCGACAGGCCTATCCTGATTGATAAGTTCCTGGAAAATGCCATTGAAGCCGAAGCCGACGCCATCGCCGACGGGTCTGATGCCTTTGTCCCCGCCGTCATGGAGCACATTGAACTGGCGGGGATACATTCGGGCGATTCCGCCTGCGTGATTCCTCCCGTAAGCCTGGCACAGAAACATATCGATACGATTAATGCCTATACGAAGAAGATTGCCCGGGAGCTTGATGTCGTGGGACTGATGAACATCCAGTACGCCATAGCCGGTGATATTGTCTATGTGCTTGAAGCTAATCCCCGCGCCTCCCGTACCGTACCGATAGTATCCAAGGTGTGTAATGTCTCCATGGCGCGTATTGCCACGCAAATGATGCTGGGCAGGCGGCTGACTGACCTTAATCTGAAGCCGCTGGTAATACCTCACTTCGGGGTGAAAGAGGCGGTCTTCCCGTTTAATATGCTCCCCGAAGTCGACCCGCTGCTGGGGCCGGAGATGCGCTCCACGGGTGAGGTGCTCGGCATTGCCAATGCCTTCGGACTGGCCTATTTCAAGGCGCAGCAGGCGGCGCGGCAGTTCCTGCCGACCGAAGGAACGGTTCTGATAACGGTATCCCCGAAGGACAGGCCTGCCGTCTACGATGTCGCCCTCCAGTTTGCCAATCTGGGATTTAAGATACTGGCGACACAGGGTACTCACGAATTCCTTACCGGTAGAAACATAAATAACGAGTTAATACTGAAGATGCATGAAGGGCGGCCCAACATTGTTGACGCTATCATGAATGGCGAGATTCAGCTGGTAATCAATACGCCGACCGGTAAGTTAAGCCAGTATGATGATTCTTATATACGTAAAACGGCTATCAAGTATAAAATACCCTATATAACCACGTTAGCCGCCGCTATGGCGGCGGTAAAAGGCATTACGGAACATCGACAGTATCAGCCGGACGTGAAGTCTTTACAGAGCTATCACGCCGACATTAAATAGCTGAATCAAGTTTCAATATTCTTTGCCTGACCTGTTCAGGGGTTCCCGAACTCCCGGCCTAGCTCCTCGAATATCCTGGTGCGTCGCGCCAGGAACTTTTCCCTGGTGTCATCTGTATATGCGGGAAGCACCCATTCCATGTTCTCCAGGTTTCGTGTTATTACGGGTATCCAGTCATACGGTATGGAGAACAGAAACAGTCCTTCGGGATATACTCTCCTTCCCTTCAGGCCAAGGGTCAGTCCGGTGATTACGTAATTGACCTTGCCGCTCAGGTATGGATAAGAGAAAAGGTAGGCGCAGGCGCCGCCCGAAATAGCCTTGCTGGACCAGACCTCTCCGGTGGAATAGCTCAGAGCCCTGAGCACGATTTCCGCCTGGCTTACCGTGGCCACGAGGAAAAGGAGGTCAGGCTCGAAGTTTATCTTTTCCAGTGGGGCAAAAACGACGTAATTTATATTGCCCGGGGGCATTTTCGGCGAATTCGCCACCAGCCTTTCGTTAACGCGTGCCTCTTGGTAGATGCCCCATTTGACTCCCAGTTCGCCGCCACCTGCGTGCATCATGGGTGCCACCATGCCCAGTATCATAGCCCCGGCGCAGTCCTCATTGTCTTTGTCAATGTAAAATGCGGTTCCCCTTTGCTGGGCTTCATTCATCATCTCGCACAGGGCCATGCTCTTATCCAGCCGCTCTATGCCCTCCGGTCGGTTGGGCAGGAACTTGACGCCCACAGGTGGATACTTAAAATCGAATTTCTTGTAAATAGACAGGTCAGTTATCAGCGGTTTCATAGCAGCCTCCTCAAAAGAATATTCCACATGGTAAGGTAGCTCAGAAGCGGTTAGTAGCAGGGTTGGGCAAATGGGAAATTTATTCAGGGATTCATAAACTCCTGGGCAAGCTCCATCATCGCTTTCTCGCTCCGGGCGAGGAACTCTTCTCGGGTGTCCGTATAAGATGGTAGCACCCACTCCATCTGGTTCAGGTTTTCCGCGATAATCGGTATCCAGTTGTACGGAATCGACAGCAGAATCAGTCCCTCCGGGTAAATCTTCCTTGCTTTCATGCCGAAGGTCATACCTGTTGGTGTGTAATTTATATTGCCGCTCTGGTATGGATAGGTAAAGAGCCAGGCGCAGGCCCCCACCATGGATATCTTGCTCGACCATATTTCACCCGTGGAATAGCTCGCTGCCCTCAGCATGATTTCCGCCTGTGAAAAAGTGGCGATGAAAATCATGAGGTCTGGTTCGAATGTTAGTTTGTCCATCGTCGCAAAAACGGCGTAGTTTACCGTACCTGTTGAATTTCTTGGCGCCTGTTTGTTCATTTTGCCGTTGGCGCGCGGCTCCTGAAAGATGCCGTATTTCATGCCTACCTGCCCGCTTTCCGCTATTGGCGATGGGTCTTCCATGCCCAGTGTCATTCTTCCGCCGCAGTTCTCATTCTCTTTGGTAATGTAAAAAGGAGTCCCCCTCTGCTGGACCTCATTTACCATTTCACATAAAGCCATGATCTTGTCCAGTTGCTCTATTCCTTCCGGCTTGTTTATCAGGTACTTTATGCCGACAGGTGCATACTCAAAGTTGAACTTGCGGAATACGGATAAGTCTGTTCTTAGCGGTATCATGGTGACCTCCTTTTTCCTGCCTCTCTCTATTTACAGACTCATGGGCATGCCTTAGCCTTTTTCATATTCCTGCCATATTTTCCCAGCGGCCTTCTTAAAATACTCGCCTATTTCATCTTCTTCTACGGAGTATGCAGGCAGAATCCAGTCCATGTCTTTCAGATTTTCTATCGTCATCGGTAGCCGGTCGTACGGAATGGATATGAGTATCAGACCTTCTGGCAGAACCCTTCTTGCCTTCATGCCGAAACCCAGACCGGTGACGGTGAAATTCGGTTCGCCACTGACGAATGGATAAACGAACAGCCAGGCGCAAATCACCGCCGGCGTAGTCCGGGTGGTCAGTATTTTCCCCGTTGAATAGCACAGGGCTCGTAATAGAATCTCCGCCTGACCGGGGTTGGCGGTAAAAATCACAACATCCGGGTCAAAAGGCGATTTATCTGCAGGGGAGAAAGCGACATACCTGACGGTATCCTTTTCAAGTCTGGGAATGTGCTGGTAGATTCTTCGGTTGGCACGTGCTTCCTTAAAAATTCCGTCATTGGCACCTATCTGCCCGCTTAGGGCAATAGGCTCGGGCTCTCTCATGCCCAGCAGTATTGGCCCCATGCATGCGAAATTCTCTTTGGCGGCGTAAAAGGGGCCTCTGTCCTGTGCCTCTTTAAACATCTGGCAAAAAGTCAGGCTCTTGTCCAGCTTCTCAATGCCGGCCGGTCTATTGAGCAGGAACTTGATGCCTACCGGCTTCCTTTCAAAGTTAAATTTTTCAAAGATAGAGTAGTCATAAGGAGTTGAATGCATATTGAACTCCTTGCTCGTAGCGTTTCTACGTCGATTTTATGCGCCGCTCATAAAAACCTATTGACTGATCATCATACCGGGCAGCCACATGCTTATCTGGGGGAAAATTATCAGCAGGGCCAGGAAAACAAACAGGGCCGCCAGGAACGGCGCTATACCTTTTAAGAGCTTATCTATTGGGATATCGAAGGCGGTCCTCATCAGAAACAGTTCAAGTCCCATCGGCGGGGTGATAAGTCCTATCTGCATGTTGACCACGTACAGGATGCCGAACCAGACCGGGTTAAAGCCAAGAGCGACGATGATGGGGACAAAGATTGGCACTGTAAGCAGCATAATGGTTATACCATCGATGAAGCAGCCGAGAATCAACAGCATGATGTTTATGGCGATGATGACCCACCAGGGCGACATCTGTGATTCGGCGATGAGGCCGGTGACTGCTTTAACCACGTTTGAAGCGCCGATAACGTAGGAAAAAATCCAGGCCCCTATCATCATGAACAGTATCATACCGTTGATTTTCGCCGTTTCCACAAGGGCTTCCTTAAGTTTTTTCCAGCCGAGATGAAAAACGGCAAAGGCGATAATCAGCACGATAACGCAGCCGACGCCGGCTGCTTCGGTGGGGGAGGCTATTCCTAGGTATATCGAGCCCAGGATAGAGAGCATTACCACCACTATCGGCCAGATTTTCTTTAATGAAGAGAACCTCTCTCTCCAGCTTACCGCGCCGATGGGAGGCCCCATCTGCGGTTTTCTCCAGCAGATAAAGATGGCTACCGAAGACAGCATCAAAGCCAGTATTACGCCCGGCACCATTCCGGCTATAAAAAGACGGCCTATAGATGTCTCCGACAGGACGCCGTAGATAATCATGCCGGCGCTGGGAGGAATCAGTGGGCCTAAGGCCCCGCCGCAGCAAAGGCCGCCCATCGAAAGCCCCCTGTCGTAGCCATACCTTTCAAATTCGGGTTCGGCGATTTTCCCTACCGCCAGAATACAGGCGGCGCTGGTGCCGATAGCGGCGGCCATGGCTGCCTCGCCCAGGATGCTGGTAACGATGAGGCCGCCGGGAACACGGGAGAGCCAGGCCCGTGCGGCTCTATAAATATCTTCGCCGATTGTAGTTGCCGAGATAAGACAGGCGATAAGAACAAACAGGGGCAGGGGTATCCAGTTGACATTGTAGAGGGTGTTAAATGTCGTCCAGCCTATTTTATCCAGACTGAAAGGACCGTATGTAAAGTAAGCAACAAAGATAGCGGTAAATCCCAGGGCATAGATAACGGGTATGCCCATCAGCATCAGGAAGAGCATGCCTACTACGCATATTATTGCTGCGGTAGTGAAATCCATCCGTACCTACCTTGGAGTTTTACTTTCAGCATCATTGAGTCTGCTCTGCTTGGCCCGCATTTTTAAACCCCTTGATTAAAAAAATTCCCGCTATGAACTTCTCTATAAGAACGAGCGCAAGAAGAGTGTAACACACGGGGATAGCAAATTTGAGGGGTGCCAGCGGAACTGCCCACGGTGATTGGCTGACCTGGCCGATTTGCAGCGCATGTATGGCATCACCAAGGCTCTTCCATATGAGCACGTAGCAAAAAACAAGAGCCAGTATCGGGAAAATTGTGGAGAGGACTATCTTGACCTTTTCAGAAAAGCGTGAAGCAACAAGGTCGTTTCTAACGTTCTGGTTCAGCTTCTCAACCCCGGCCACGGCCAGGATGCCGCAAAACAGCAGGAACATGGTACTGAACTCGTAGGCCAGAGGGTCGGGGGAATTAAATACATATCTCTTGACCACGCCATAGCTCTGGAGCCATGCCATCAGCATTATCAGAGTCCCGCTGACTAACAGGAGAAAGTTGGTTACGGCACTCCCCCAGCGGTCTACTTTCTGCATCACATTATTACGCAATTTATGAACTCCTGTAAGGAATTCCGCCTTAGCTTAGTAAGGCGGAACACCGGCGGCCCGAAGGCCGCCGGTATACCGTTGCTTCTAACTATTTGATAGGATACTTAGCGTTTGCCGCAGCAGCAATAGCCAGGGCTTTCTCTAAGACTTCGGGGTATATAGCTCTCTTTTCGTCGTAGATTGGCGCAACCGCTGCTCTCCACCTGTCAAGTTCATTCTGCGGAGGATAGTATATCTCCACTCCGTTGGCTGCTAGGTCCTCGTGGTCTTTTGTGTATTTGTTGTGTACAAACTCGTCAATGACCGGGCTGATTTTGGTAGCTTCTTCGGCTATCGCATTCTGTACATCCGCCGGAAGACTGTTCCAGACGTCCTTGTTAATCACAAATCCGTGTACGGCTGCGACCAGGTAGGCCGACGTCATGTATTTGGCGACGTCGTACAGGGCGTAGCTCACCATGGACGAAGGCGCCTGTATCGTCCCATCTATCGTGCCCTTTTCAAGCAGCTGATAGGCTTCGGTATAGGGCGTCCCGGTCACGGGGGCGGCACCCAGCTTCTCTATAATAAGAGCGAATACCGGAGATATGGCCTGTATCAGCATCCCGTCAAAGTCCTCCAGTGTCTTTACCTGCTTCTTGGAGATGAGCGCCATACCCATATAGTTGTGCAGATTGAGCAGTTTCTGGTTAAACTTGCTTTCCATTATGTCGGCATATATCGGGTATAAACCCTTCGTGCCTTCAATGTGGGCTTCGATATTGTTAAACAGGAAAGGCAGTTCAGACACGCCCAGTGCGGGCTCATCGGCCGAGTGGAAGCAGGGAGTAATGGCGCCCATTTCCGCGCCGCCGGTCCTTACCCCGTCCATGATTTCCACGAAGCTGAGCATCTGTCCGGCCGGGTAATACTCGATTTTGTATGCCGGGCCGATTCGGGCATTCACAGCATTGACGAAGGCCTCTTCATCCGCTATGTAATCAGCCGTAGCGGCACTGGCGAACTTGAGGATTGTCGTTTTGACCGGTGCTGGTGAGGGTGAGGGTGACGGTGACGGGGCTGGTGACGGTGACGGGGATGGTTCAGGCTCGCCGCAGGCTACCAGGCTGCCAATTGACATAACTATGATAACCATGGCAATGAATATCATGACTATTTTTTTCATTGTGATCTTATACCTCCTCTATTGATTCTGAATAGGCTGTTTTTCTCTTATTGTCTGACTGTATTCTATCACCTCCTTTGTCTGGAAGAAATCCGATAGATTCCCGGAAATGCGGCTGGCGCTTATCATCAACTCTTTTACCAGCTCGTCCACACTCGATTTTACCCGGCTTTCAGGTCCTATAATGCTCAAAGCGGCCGGCCACGTATAGTTCTTAATGGGCGCAGATACGCATAAAGCCCCGGGAATCCTTTCACCATAGCTGATAGCATATCCTTGCTGCCGGATCTGTTGAGACTGCGCGGTTAGCACGGTTTTATCGGTAATGGAATGCTCCGTTACGCGCCTCATGGTGATATTTTTTAACGCTATTTTCAGTTCTCCATCACTCAACTGGGAAAGCAGCACTTTGGCTGTCGCCCCGACATATACCGGACCCACCGGGTCATCGCCCTCAATAACTTTGAGCTTGTGCCGGCTTATCATATCGAACAGCCGCACGTATAAAATGCCTATCATTAAATTCAGAGCGACGGTTTCCCCCGTTATATCCCACAAACGTTTCATTTCCTCGGCAGCACACGTAATCAGATTAATATGAGTCGTTTGCGGATTTGATGCAAGCTGGTTAATCAAAGGCCCCATGTAGTAACGATGTTTCATGGGGTCATACGTTGCCAGCTGCAGCTCTTCAAGCGTTTTCAGGAGTCTGTGCGTTGTAGAATTGCTGAGTTTACTTTGTTCGGCAATATCGCTTATACTATCGTAGCCATTACTTAAGCAGATAAGAATATCTACAGCACGGAAGATAGACCTGATGACGGTTGGTTTCTCGGCGGTATCCGGGGTTATTTTCCGTATAATGGGAAAATAATTGCTTTTTAGCACTCCCCATTATACCACAGTATGGTATATAGTCAAACCAGTCTATCGCAGTGTTGTTGTATTTACACTCATCTAGCTTCTTCTTTTCCTGCCGGCCGCCGCGGCCAGAGGCGCTACGGCTATCCAGAGAGTTATCGTAATCAGCATGGCTAAGGGATATCCTATGGATACCAGGCCGATTTTAGGTGCGATAACGCCCCATAGAAGCATAAAAAAGAATGAACTCAAGAAAAAGCCGGGTATAGCTGCCAGTATAGCAAAGTAACCCATATCACTCCCCCTTTCCTTTGTAACTGTCTCTCAGCTTTGAGTTGATTAACGTGTCCACACCGAGGTGCGCCGCCTGTCTGAGGTCCTCCAGGACTTCATGTACCGTTTTTCCCATGCCTACGACAAAGGGCTGCCAGATGATATAGTAAGCCCGGGTTTCCTCATCAAAATTAATATCAATGTCATTTTTCGGTAACACGGTTAAACTGCCTCCTCGGGGTGACTACTCCTCCAGTATGGACTCGATATCATCATGGGCCTGCGCAAGGACCTCTTGAACCCTCTTCAGCTTTTCCGGGTCAGTGCCCAAGAGCCTGCGGCCCAGGACATTGTCCAGAGCATGATACTCTTTCATCACCATGGCCATTCTGCCGATGTTCTTAAAACTCCACCTGTTCTTCATCTGGCTTCTTATTTCATCCGCTGAGTCCTTTCGTTCATCCAGGAATTGAAGTCCCTGTTCCGTTATGGTGTAAATTTTCTTGCCGTCCAGCTCCTGGGAGTTGGCATGGCCCATTTCTTCCAGCATCTGTAATGTGGGGTAGACCACGCCCGGACTGGGTGTATATAAACCGTGGGACTGCTCCTCGAGGGCTCGAATAATCTCGTAGCCGTACCGCGGTTTTTCCTTTAGCAGGTCCAGGACAACGTACTTGAGGTCGCCCTTCTGAAAACGACTTTCTCTCCTGGGCTCACGGAAAAAGCGCTCGTGCCGGAGAAATCTATCTTTGAACATAATAAACTCCTTATTAGATATATTTCATTGATATATCATGTAATATCACGATATATCGTGATATATTATACATATTATGGGCGTATTTGTCAAGGGGTTTTCAAAGTACTTTTACGGAAGTTCTTGAATTATTTCGGTTAAAGCAGCATCAGAAAGCGTTAAACTAGCATGTATCTGCTATCCTGCAACTTATTGATTCTTTCTCATGATAAAGCAAACCGAAGTGCATAGTTCCGGGTTACTATAAAAGGTGTCTATCTCCTGCTGTGAACTCTGTAGCTCTTTAGTAATCGTCTGGTCATGAGCGTATCTAGTGCGAAACTCGCCTATCAGCCTTTCCAGTGGCGCGAAATACTCCTTCCACCATATCTCTTTATCAAGAACGAAATGGTCGATAAGCTCATAGCCGCAGCGGGCTATCTGCTCCATTTTCTCGGCGACATTGCCTTCTTCGTCATGCACCATGAGGTAGCCGTTTTGCTTGAGGAAGCGCCTGCATTCCTGAATGCCTCGTTCAAAGCCAATGTCGTGTATTGAGCCTTCCGCCCAGATTATATCGAAGCTCTCCTCCGGGAAGTCCATATCGAGGATGGAGCAGTTCATTGTCCTTATTCTATCTGATAAGCCTGCCCGTTCTATCTTTCCGTTCAGTATGTCCAGGGCAGTCTGGTCAATATCCAGCGCGGTTATTTCGCCGTCACTCAATCTCGCCAGTTCCATGGTCGGGACGCCGGAGCCGCAGCCTGCGTCTAATATTCGCGGCCTGTCCAGCTTCGGTAGCGTCTGAAACGCCTGCCTGGTATATTTCAGGAGTCGTTTTCTTACCAGCTCTTTTTTTCTCTGGAACTGTGCTTCTTTAGTCACTGACTAATAGCCTCCTAAATGCTTCATTCGCTTTTACGCCGCATTAATCTAATAATCCCCAGGAAGACATTCATCCTCGGCACCCTCTGCATGTAGTCTTTATATTCGTTACCAAACTGCCGGACGAGTTTCTTATCCTCCGCTTTACAGCCGAAATATGTCACCGTTGCGCCCGCGACGCCCAGCACGGCAAACAGCCAGTGCGGAAACCATAGAAGCGTGGTGACGAAAATGGCGTATATCCCACCGGTGTACTGGGGGTGTCTGACCACGGCATAGATGCCGGTATCCACCAGTTTAGTCGTACGAACGAATGATTTTCCCCTGGCGACGCCGCCGCGGCGCGGAAACTGGATAAACGGCGCCATGACCAGCACCATGCCAAAGACCCAGACCACACCGCCGATGATAAACAATGCCGTATATGATTCGACTTCCAGGACACCCGTCAGTACCAGGGGATTGGCCGGAAAGCAGACGATACACAGGATGGTTAAAATTATCGTCCAGAAAGCTTCGCTTTTGCTGGCAAATATCATGACTTTATTACCTCCGCTAAGGAATCTGGAAAAACATCTATTGATTATTTATTGACAGCCGCCAGGCAGACAGTATAAGCACACCCGCAACGAGATAAGGCAGGCCGAGCATGGCCCAGGCCAGGAAATGATTTCGCCCGGCGCAAAAACCGATATGCGCTCCCAGTGCTGCCGAAGTTACCACCAGTAATATACCGGCAGGGAAATCACGCAGCCATGACAGGATACAGCCGGCGAGGGCTACGAGGCCGATTATCCCGAGCAGAACGCCTTCTGTGGATGGTGTCATTGAGCGACCCGAAATGAGTTCGCTGATAGATTCGCCGATGAGCATTATTGCCCCGAAGACGGTGATAAGGGTGACGATTATCCGGGCGACCCATCTCATTACTCTGGCGGCACGATGTACGTTTTTTGCTGACATCCTCTCTCAGTGGTCGCAGATGTTGTCCCCGGTAGCCAGTCTGCCTTCCAGGTAATTCAGCACGGCCTTCTCCGGGTCGCTCTCAAGCGCGCCGAGTACCACCTCAATGCCGTTCTCCTGAAATATATCCTGCGCCCGGGGTCCCATGCCCACGGCGATAATCGCCGAAACGCCCCTTTCCGCTAACCAGACTGGCAAAAGCCCGGGCTGATGCTCCGGTGAATCGACAAATTCTTTATTGGTGATTTCTTTCTTCTGTTCGTCAACGTCATACAGGGCAAATTGTTCGCAATGCCCGAAGTGTGGGGACATCATGCCGCCATTTACCGGTACCGCGTATCTCATTAAATACCTCCGGATTTACCTAGTCTACTTTCAATTCGTATTCAGGTTTTCCTTTTTCTGTATTTATTACTAAAAACACCTTTCTCCCCTCGGAAAGATACCGCTCCGATTCATCACGTATCCGTTTTGAATCAGGGGATTTTAGAAAAGACAACAAAGTCTCGAATCTCTGTTGTACCCCCTCGTCAATGCCCTCTTCCCGGAGCAGCAGCATCAGGCAACTGTTGAGTTCCTGCTCGGCGAGGCACTTCAGGCACTTGCCCGGGATTTCCTTCGTTGAATACCTTGGCTCAAGTTCAAATGATTCCATGTTCTTACTCCTGTTCCGCTTGGCATGACGCAGATACCGCGCCTGGCACACTTACTGCTGTCAATTTTCAGACTCCTCATTATACCTCATAATCACAAACATAGTTGCTAATGTGACGAAAAACAGACCCTCTCAAGATTGAGCAGTGCCGATACCCCGGCCCCGGTGACACCGAAAATGATTAGCCGCTTGCCCTCTGAGGCCGCCTCGGCTCGAATATCGTCGAACGTGCTGTTGGTAAGCGTGCTGCTGGTCACCAGCAGTATGTCGCACCACCTGATAAGCTCTGATTTCTCGCTTATGCCGTCCCAGATTTCAACGCCGAAGCGGTGAGAGCCGACGTTCTTGGGGTTCAGGTCGGTGCATCTCACCTTGTCTTTCCCGAAAGTACCGGCCAGGTGTTCCAGTATCGCCGGCTGATATCCCACTAGGCCAACCTTAACCTCCCCGTAGTTGTTTTGTATATAAGGGGCAATCTCTGCGGCACATGTCTCCGGCTCTTCATCATGGCAATGGCGCACGCCGGTGACCATATTCAGGTGCGCCGTGACGGCGTTGAGCGTAGCCACGAAGATAGCCCTTTTATCGTTGCTATTGAGGTTCAGGTCTAGTACGTCTCTCAGCAAACCGGTGAAGGACTGCGGCCTGTCGGTAAAGGCCTGCCCGAAGCTTCCTTTAAATTGTGCCTCAATCATTACCTCTCTACCTTCCAGCAAAGCGAAGTCCGACCGTTGGGGACTCCCTATCGCCTGCTTTACCGTTAAAGTGCCGACGGTAACCTCTACAGGTTCGTCACCCAGTTGATGACGGCTCATTAATTCCTGTAGCTTCTCCCTGGCCTCCTCAAGGACGGGTTTTAGTGCCAATACTACCTCACCTCCTCAAGTATTTTTTAACGGCACGCCGGACGGCTTAAAGGAAGTCTCATCTGGGGGAAGTTCAACTGGACGGTATTTGGGGGGTCTGGGCATATATAACCTTCTGATATATTATGAACGTATGCTCATAATTATTTTAGCATACCGTTATTCCATAAGCAACGTATTCAGACAACTAAGGCTGCTAGGTATAAGCTGATATCGCTTTGTCCCCCTCTATACCGGCCTAGTTGTAGCTCTCCCCTATGGAGCGGGTGAAGGGATTCGAACCCTCGACGTCTTGCTTGGGAAGCAAGACCTGTCACTTCTGGAGGCCAGCTTGGCGGCAACCAATTCCGCAAGCTTGTCCAGTGTTTCAGGCGACAGGGAGGCAAGCACCCCACTTTCTTGATTTTTATGGGTATATACTGACCTTACCCCCGAAAACAGTAACACCCTGACTTAGAGTCCTCCGTAGTAATGGACCTGCCCCCGTCTTTGGGCCAATCATAATGTTAGTTTTTTCAATCATACACCTTTTGCCGTAGTAGCTGCATATACCAGAGGCGATACGTTACCCAGAGCTCCGTGAGGTCGATTATTATTGTAGTCCTGCCGCCATGCTTCCACCTTCTGCTGTGCATCCTCTAGAGATAGAAACCAGCTCTCGTTCAAGCATTCTTCTCTTAAACGCCCGTTAAACGCTTCAATCGGGGCATTATCCGTCGGCTTGCCGGGACGTATGAAATCAAGCTCCACGCCATTTAGATATGCCCACTGGTCCAGTACCTTCGAAGTGAATTCAGGTCCGTTATCAATCCTGATTGACTTCGGTAATCCCTTTTCCTCCGCTACTTGCATTAAAGTCGCCACGACGTCGTGTCCACCGAGGCGCCAGGCCACCTCTATAGCCAGACTCTCTTTATACATTCCGTCAGTTTGTTCAATTTCGATGAAGCAGGTTGATTACTCGCATCAACCCTAGGCAGTTACATCTCTCTTGTGAAACAGATAGAAAGCTAGAGTGACAAATACCAGACAATAACCGGTAAGTGTTATGAAAGCATGAGTTACTCCTGACAACTGGGCCGAGGCATTACCTATGCCCATTCCCTGACTGAATCCTTGAGGGAGGTTCGCCAGAGATGTAATCACTCTTACGTTGGCAGCAAGGAGATAGTCCGGTACTTGTGCAATCCAGCCGCCGGCGAGTCTCATAAACGTAGTAACAAGTGATTCCAAGAATAAAATACCTATTCCTAAAGCAATCCCCGGCATGGCCGAACGTCCGACTATGGCGAAAAGGAATCCAAGCAGGACATAGGGTATCAACACGAAAAAAGTACGCCAAAATTGAAGGAACTGATCCCACAAGTAACCTCCAGTGGCAAAGCTGAAATCAAAGGAATAGCCACCGATAGCTGTGGTAATCAAACTCATAATGAAGCCTGTAGCCACACCGATGCCCAAACCTATTAGAACTAGGATACCTGTTGATATCAACTTGGCACCAAGCAACTTGAACCGACTCTCACTGCAAATAAGTACAGTCCTTATCGTGCGCCAATTATACTCATTGCCAACAGAGCTGGCCATGAGTATAACCGCCAGAACACTACCAAGAGAGGACAATATGGATAAGGCAAAGGGGATAGCCATCGGTAGCCCCAGTAAATTCTGTATTTCCCCCATCTCCGCAGGGCCGTGAGCAGGTATTGCTATCTTGG
>CAZPQB010000053.1:0-9962 GCA_964588605.1 uncultured Dehalococcoidaceae bacterium
CCTGCATTCTCGCCTCGCTAACAACCAACTGACACTTCGGCAACAGTCCCATCCAAAGTCTCTCGTTTTTGGGGGATTAAGTCATGTCATTTTTTATAGAGTAAAGCAGGTGTCGGCGTTCCGTGTAAGCCTTGATTTTAAAGCCCCTTTAATATATTCATTAAACAGCGTGGCAGCATTAACACTTATAGATCCATCCCACTGGTAGCTTGCCCACAACTTCTTAAGATGCTCTTTGTTTTCAAGACCGACTTGTTTGTCAATGTCATTGAAAAGGTCCTTTGCTGATGGGAAACGGATTAGTCCGTACTTTATTTGATGCGTGAAAGAGTCTTTGCCAACGTCGGCCACGATGATGATGTGAATATTATAGTCAGTGTCGTTCATATTGAAGGCGCTGTAACCCCTGGCAATGTCGATAAGCCACAGTACGGGGAGCGTTTTGAGAGTGACCGCATCGTAAGGCATAGCCAATATGAGCAGCGGTGAGTATTTCAAGTCAGTCAACTCCTTGACTGGAACCTTTCTGTCGTGTCTGCCTATCACATAGAGGCATGTGCTATCCGGCAAACGATACGGCAGATTTTGTTCAGCATGTCGAGCAAACCCTTCTGGAGATGCCCCATCGATTATATTCGCGACTACCTTCGCTGTTATAGCTTTGCTGAGCTTCATAACTATCCTCCTCCTGATACTAGCCGATCTGCCCGATGACCTTGACATGGACATAAGCCGGCGCTTTCATCCAGAGTCTCTACGATGTAATCATCAGGGTGAATAAGATTACTGTATGAATGCTACACCCACATCAAAGAAGTGTCAATAATAGTCTATTATTATCTATTTGTGCCTATTAGGATTCTTTACCCTATTATTGCATCTAAATAGATAATAGGGAGCCAACGTGGGCAGAAAGAAACCGGACGAAAACAAAGAGAGCATCGACAGGATATTTTTCACCTTCATGGAAGCCCAAGAGTTTCTGGGGGTGAGCCACCAGACGATATACAAGCTTATGAAGGAAGGACTGCCTTCGCACAAGATAGGCAAGAAGCGGGTCTTCTTAAAAGAAGACCTGGACCGGTGGATCAGGGAGCATTAACTCCCTAGATTCTTGCAATCAAGTTGTTCACTCAGGTCTTCCCCGAAAAATTCATTGTTGCTTTACGTGGCTAGCTCACATATCTGACCGCTTCTGTTTTAAGCCCCGTCTACGGTCATTTGGCCTTGCGACAACAAAGACTGCGGGAAACTGTTATTAGAATCCACAGAGCGCTATTAGTCCCTAAAAATTTCAAAAGCGAACTGTCACAGGGTACAGGAAGCACAGGAGTGTGAAACGTCCTGTGGACGTCCTGGAACCCACCCCTCTGTCCTGTCCCCTGTGCCTTGCATATATTGCATAATAATTTGCATATTTTTCTTGACATTTCACGTGCCCCAAGCTATCGTCTTTACAACGAGGTAAACCGGATGCTAAAAACAAAATCTTACGTGAAAGCGGTCAAAATCCTGCACTATTATTTTGCAGGCATGCCGCAGCTGACCATAGCCCAGAAGTGCCTCGTCAACCAGTCCACGGTCAGCCGGTGTGCTGAGAAATTTGAGGAAGAGGACTCCGCTAAAGGCATCATGGCGGCGGCCGAGGAGTATCAGGTTATGAACGAAGTATCTGCTCTCAGAAGCTTAGCGACCGACCTGTACAAGAGCAAGACAAGCATCGAGGAGGCGAAGTCCGGTGTGAAAATGGTGATTCTCTTCAATAGCCTGGGTGTCCCTCCAGAAGAGTTCAAGGTACTCGCCAAGATGTTCAAGAAGCTGAAAGATCCCGATTTCGCCAAGGTCGGCATGAAAATAATCAAGCTGGAGGAGGCCATCGGCAAAGAATATCCCGAAATCGTCAGTGAGTTCGAGCAGTTAGGTGAGGAGATTACCGCAAGTCAGGAGAAAATCGCTAACCTACAGGAAAAGCAAGATAAAGAAGAGAAGGCTCTCGAGGCACTGGAACTCGATCGGAACGAGAAAGAGGAGGAGATCGCGGAATTCCTGGAAGAAGCTGGGAAGAAGAAGGCCGCGGCCGACGCCGAAGTCAAAGAAAAACTTGACCAAGCCGGGCTAACGCTGGAGAAGATAGACAAGGTGCACCCGGTGGTGGAGAAGATGAATGCCCTCGGTATCACCGATGATAAGTTCGAGCAATTCGTTAAGGAGCGCCAACTACTGGAAGAAATGGGCGTCACATGGGAGAAGTTCCAGACAGTAGCGGGTTCGCTGGCTAAAGCGGGAGAAGGCTTCAATGGGGATAGCATTGCTACGAAGCTGGAGGAGTTTGGTGACTTGGATAAAGTCATTACTTCAATGAGGGCGGAGGAGACGTCTCTTCAGCCTGAGGTGGAGAAGCTGGGTAAAGAGAAAATAAAGCTAACGGCGGAGGTAGATGGCTTAGCAAAGAGCAAGGCACAGCTGGAGAATGAGGTCGGGCATCTGGAAGGGTCCAAGAAAGCCCTTGGTGCCACCATAGAATCTATGAACGACCGGAAAATTCACCTTCAAAAGCACATGGCAGTGCTGGAAAACGATTTTTCCAAGCTCAGGGAGAATAAGAAGGGACTGATGGAAGAGGTGGAACAGAAACGGCAGGAAATCGCTGCAATGAACGAAAAGCTTAAACAGAGTGATGCCATTAATCAAATGCTCAAGGGGAGGGAAGCAGCGCTGCAGAAGTTAGATGCCAAGATAGCCGACGCCGGACAGAACTTCAAACTGTACGAGGCTTTCCTGGGACTAGTAAGAGAAAGGAAAGAAACTCAAATAGAAGGCTTTTTAAAATTGGTGCCTGTGCTATTCGATGCGTTGAAGTCAGGTGAATACGACCCCGGTTTTTTGGTGGACATCATCCTGGGCCAGTTGTCCGGCAACATCCTGGATAAACTTGGCTGCGAAAATTGTGGAGCCGAGTTCGTAATGTTGAAGAGAAGTCAGAAACTAATACAGGGGAGTGGGCTGACTGGGAAAATCCCTCTGAGGTGCCCTGACTGCGGGGAATCCTTAAAAACAGTTGTCAAAACGCCGCTTGGGTCAACTCTGAAAAAGGTCATCGTCACGGGAAAACCTACTTTAGAGAAACCCGGGACACCATCACCAGAAGGAAGACCCCCGGATCATCCCGAAACCGGTAAACAAGCCTGAGTTCAAGCATACCTTCTACATGAGTTAGCTGTATTTGATACCCAAGAAATAGTGCTGATGAAAATAACAGTCGGAATCCGCTTCGAATATCCGGTATACCAGTAACCAAGTTATTTATCATCTCCGGGATACCGGCTACAAACGGTTCTTGATGGAGACCCACAGGCTCGTCATCAAATATCCATGTTCTCTAGCCCCAATATGGTGTAATTACCATGATATTGTCCGTAATCTATGTTTACCCCCTATTTTGGGATTATGCGAAGTAGCCAAGACATTATTCTGAATCTGTTTATCCATTTGTCCTCCAAGAAGTCTTGATAGAAACGTTCAGCTTCATCTACAGTTTTTCTCAGACTCAAAGCTAATAGCTCTATGAAAGACTCCTTTTTCAGCTCATCAAGCTCAATACTATCGCTCTTTACGATCAAATCCATAGCCCGGGCTTCATCACCCAGTTGAAGGAATTCGACCCATTTTTTTACAACAGCTTTCCGATGCTCTTCAACGATGTCAATACTTCTATTCATTTTGTTAACTGATGAGACAAATTGATCGATGGCCTCTCTATCTTGAGCATTCTCACCACTTAGAGAGATACCGTTCATCAGGCTGTGCCTGCCGTACGGGATGATGCACTGCCCGAATTTTTCATTCAATTTATAAATTCTTCCTTTACAATCCTGGCAATAAAACGAAGACCACTTGGAGCCGCTGGGAATAACCTCAAGTCCGCAACAGTAACAAATCTCATATTTTTTGTTAAAATCGTTATAGGAACTAAAGTCGCGGCTACTGATATGCCATGGCTCCTCATCTTTTGATTCGCAATGGCACTTCTGTTTCACAAATGGCCCATTTTCGAGCCATATCTTCCCGTGGAGCTGAAAACATTTGTGACAGATCTTCAGATTGTGCAAATTAACTAGCAAATGTGTATTTGCGTCATAGAAATCATGATCATCCCATTCCATGTTAGCTTGATTTCGATATCGATTGTAAATCTTGTGTATTTGGTTTATTCTGTCTATCACTGTAACCTCCTATAAATTGAAGTAGTTTTTCAAGTCATGAGTTTTATCCAGTTTTTCCCAGCTGAATTCTGGCAATTCCCTGCCAAAATGTCCGTAGGCTGCTGTTTTATGATAAATCGGTCGACGTAATCTCAATGCCTCAATAATATCCCTTGGCCTAAGAGGAAAAATATACCATATCCCATCTTCGAGTTTACGCTCATCGATTCTACCCGTTTTGTGAAGGTCAATCGTAAGAGATATCGGCTCCACCTGGCCAATTGCGTACGATAATATCACGGTACAGCGCTTGGCTAGGTCAGCCCCTACAATATTCTTAGCAATATAGCGAGCTGCATAGGCCCCGGAGCGGTCGATTTTGGTTGGATCCTTACCCGAGAAGGCACCACCACCATGAGGGCAACTGCCCCCGTATGTATCAACTATTATCTTCCTGCCAGTGAGGCCGGTATCAGCCTGGGGGCCTCCAACCTCAAATCTGCCTGCAGGATTGATAAAGTATTGAATATTTCCAGCACGCAGTTCTTCCGGGATGACGCTCTCGATTATATCCTTGATAACAACCATGCGTATTTCGTCATTGGTAACTTGCTGCGAATGTTGGACAGACAGCACCACCTTCTCGACCTTTACTGGTCTATCACCGTTATAGCGGACAGTCACCTGAGCTTTCGCATCTGGTCTGAACCAACGTACAATACCGGTTTTTCTCAGTTGAGCCTGTCTTTGGACAAGCTTATGGGCCAGGGAAATCGGCAGTGGCATCAGTTCCGGCGTTTCGTCGGTCGCATAGCCAAACATCATTCCCTGGTCGCCGGCACCTAATTCACCATCCGGGTGTTCGATACCATTGGCTATATTGATCGATTGGCCGCTTATAGAAGTCAGGACCCTGCAGGTATGATAATCAAGACCATAAGAGCCGTCAGTATACCCGATATTTTTTAAGGTTCTCTTTACAATACCGGGAATTGCTACACTTGCTTTTAATCTGAACTCCCCGCCAACAACGATCAGGTTCTTGGCTACCATGGTTTCACAAGCGACTCTGGCACGAGGGTCTTCTTCTAGGTAGGCATCAAGTATGGAGTCAGAAATTTGGTCTGCCACTTTATCGGGATGCCCCTCAGATACAGATTCCGAGGTAAATAGATATTCTCGTTTCATTTATCTCCTTTAGTCAGCTAATTTTTATGAGTGAACATACCTTACTAATCAGTAACAAAAAATAGCCACCTCCTTTCTAGCTCTGCTATCGAGGAAGCGGCTATAATTCAGGTAATAAAAAACCTCCAAGAAGGAGGCTCATCGCCTTCCTTTTTCACGTCTTATTACAACGTGACCTATCGCTTCCCTTCCGGGCTGGCTTTGGCACCTTCAAGAAAGACTTGAAAGGTTGCCGTGCGGCTTATCGGGCCAGTTCCCTAACCGCAACTCTCGATAGTCATAAAACACTATTCAGTTGTTAAATCACTATAATATTTTATAATCATTTCCCCATTATGTCAATCACATTTCTTAACCTTTCCTCCTAAAATTCATTCCTGTAAAGGAAAATACAGAAAGGCTATTCGGCAATAATGTACATAGTTATCAAGTTTGCCCTTCGTTTATTTTTGCTTTTCTATCACTTTTAAGGTAACCCACTAACCATAAGTACTCGTTTCTTTTAGGTGATTGACAGGGTAATTGAATTGTGGTTCATTAGGATTAAGGGTACAAGGATAAATCCAGGGGGAGGTACTATTGAGGTGGCTAACGCAATCAATGTAATCAAACCATATTGGGAGTATGGTACGTGGGTATTTGACGATGAATCTGTAGGATTAATCAAAGAGCCTTTTGTTAAAGGTGTTCCGGAGATAATCGATTACTTGGTTAGACACATACCCGATGCTCGTAACGGATTCAGATTACTTTTCTCATCATCTCCGTTTCCCGATTATCAAATTGAAATTATCAAGGTAAGGGAAGAGTACGGAGGATATTGGTACAGGTTACGAAATACTCCAGTAGAAGGCTGGTTATGTCCTGCACTTTTTAGATACTTTGACACTGCACCAGACACTATATATTTCAGGGTGGAACCCTGCCTTCATGAAGATACAACCAAATCCACTAGCATAAGAACTCTCGAGGAAAGGATTAATATACATTGAAGGTTATTTCAAGTATTCTAGTTCTGCTTACCGTCAAGTACGACACTTGGTTTATGAGGTGATTTAGTGCATCCAATAGTGATCGGCATCATTTGCGTAATAATATTATTTATATTAATAACAGCTCTTAAGGAAAGAAATTACCAAGTGAACATAGAAACACTCTGAGTAAATATATGGATAAGATTACGAGCGACGAAGATCCTAGCGGTGGTTTATTGCGCTTTTTAACTTACACATTAATGGACTTACCTTTGGATAAGGAAGGATTTCCCGAATCTGAAATTCGTATAAGCATATCAGAATATTACTTCATTCCTGCATTTCTATATGAAGCTGGAGCAATATTGGGACGTGCTCAACATGATAATATTGATGTATTAGGTAGAATATTACAAACAACCGTAAACGTGAGTACTTATAGTATTGATAAGTTAACTAATAAGACGAAGAAACGTCTTGAAGAATTTAGACGTGATAACTCAGGAAACGAACCAACTACCTTCAATGCTTTAGTTTTATGTACTGAGAGAATATCTAAGACATATTGGCTGAATCTCGATAAAAAAGAACAAGCATCGATTAGAAATGTTGAACCATATATACTTTCATTTTTACTGGAAGGCATAATATTCGGAAATATTTTCCCAGAGCTTACGAAGAAAATGAATAGGAAATTCTATGATTCTGTCGAGATTAATTGGGATACCTGGGTTCCATGGGATACGCCAGCACCTTTAGCACTTCCCAAACATATTTATTGTCTTCCTGGTGAACCATCCATACTTAGTCTTGAGGGACAAGAAGAAACTCTTCTTCGATTGGTAGGATGGTATACATCAAATTTCCACCCTGACTTAGTTAATTTTATAGACCTAAAACTATATAGTGAAGATGATACTCTTACTGCACACAGTCGTTACCGAGGATGGTGGAAAATTTATGATACGCTACTATTCTCTGGCTATGTACCACCCAATATAAACCTGTCGGAAGAATTATCTACTACTGAACAATAGAGCTTAATAAATATAGGCCATAGAATAAAATAAGAAACCACAATTATTCTGTGGGATATTCTGATATGATGCCGAATGCCGTATTATCGGAACTTAATCAAACTCGTAGTAAGGTGGAAGCTGACATTCGAGCTTTACCTGATAAAGAGAAGAGTCTAAAAATACAATTCAAAAAAGTAAATGATGACCTCATGAAAGCTAAACAGGCTAAAGAGGAGGCCCTACAATTACTCGATACAGCTAAACAGCGTCTTGTAAATCCACGACGGCAATATCAAGAAATAAAATCTCAGCTAGAGAATATCCCCAAACTGAACAAAATTATATAGTGAACAGTTACAAAACGTTTAGGAACAAATAACAGTCTCACAATTAGGCTCCATAACTACAAGATTTAAGAGAATTGATACAGCTATATCAATTCTTGTTAAAACTAACAAGAAATTAAAGGCTGATATTAATGCCTTACCTAATAAGGAGAAAAGTATAAGAATGCGCCCGAAATCATCATATCAAGGCCGTGCATATCTCGAACCTGCTACACCATGATTAAAAGTCTCAGTCTCGTTTGTCTCAGATTCATAGTTCTATTTTTCACAGTTACATTACAACTGACTGGAGAATCGACGGCCACTTTTATTTGTATTTAGGTCTAAATCGGTTAAGAATGGGATTATATGGGTCGGATTATCAGTTCCCCTCCCTTGGAAAGGGAGGGGGAACAATTATAAAAGATAGGCTTCGCCTCTCTGTAACTCTCTATGGGGGTGGGGAGGAAACTAGGGAATGAGCCCTGGAAGATACGAGGGTAGCGGGACAGTCAGAACTCATGTTACTCACGTTCCCTTCCACAGTTCAGGGCTACTTTATCCTCTTCTGCACTTTTGCCCACGACGGTGTGATGAGGAAACTTTCCTCCATGTTATCTATCATACTCAGGAACTTTTTCATGGGTGCTGAGAATGTGAGCCTGTCCTGTGGAACGAAAGGACGCGCCGAAACATCGAACATGCCGATGACTCCCCTGGGATGGTCGGAGTTTCGTTCCAGGTAAGGGAACTGTACGATTGAAGAGCAGCCTGAGCCGAACGGGGCAATCACGCCGTTCTCTTCCATTTCGTCAAAACTGGCCAGCGTAAAAAGGCCCGAGAGCACATCGGGACTGGCAAAGCAAATCACGACCTCCGGATTATCTGACTCTTCAAGCATGTCCCATCTCTTGAATACTATAAAACGGCCCGGCGCTTTCAGTACCGGCGAGTGCTTCATGTATTCTTTCACCAGTTCGGGTGATTTCTTATAGCGTTCTCCTTCCAGTTTTCCGGGAATCCCACACGAGAGGAAGTATTCGAAATCGGGCATGATTTCTTCGGCGAAGCCGAGGTATCTTTTACCGCCGGGGCAGCCTATGGAGTCCGCATTGAAACTGAGTGACCGCCCGTCCCTTATCTCTTGCAATGCCCCGATGACACATCTATGAGCCGGAGAGGGCCTGGCCAGTTCAGCGTGACCCTCTTCATCACTATAATAGAAGGTAATGGGCAGTTCAGCATGGTTGAAGTATTTTGCCCATAGAGTCAGGAATTTATTTCTAATAGCTGCGTCCATTTATCAGCCCCCTCGCCGTTATTTGCGTTTGTTCCAGTTTCTTGCTGAACAGGAAGGCCTAGCTCTTCCTTGAGTATTCTTTGGCGAAAAAGATATTCATAAAGATGATAGGTTTGTCCACCCTCTTGAAATTGAGCGGGCAGTGATACAGTCCGGCTGGAATGTATATCGTTGTGGCCTTGGTAATAACGTGCTTCTCCAGGTTCTTACCGTCTTCACTCAATGTCATTTCGACCTCTCCCCCGAGGTCCAGCATATCTTTGCCGTCACCCCCGAGGAAGCACAGGTACTGGGGGAAGTCGTGGTTGTGGTGCTCTGATACCATCTCAAAGGGCGCCGGGATGCATTCCCAGAACACTGAGAACCCCAGGTTACCGTAGTTCTCATCGCTGTGCATGGCAATGATGGGCTGCTTGACCTTTTCGTGTTTCGACGGCATGGTAACCCCTGACCTTACGTATTTGGCTGTTTTCATTTCTGTCATAATATCGCTCCTTCCCGTCAATTCGGTTTATATTAGTTTTACAGGCTGGCCTTTACTCTGTTTTCGGTACTGTCAGGCGAAGTGAGTATCGATGAAAAGAATCGGCATGGTCAATGTTGGTATCGACGATGTCACCTCTTTATGATTCGAAGGTCTTTTGGGCGCTTCTCTGACGAATTTTGCGGTTTTTAGTTCTGCCATTTCTCTCCATCTTCTGGTAAATCTATCGTTCAGGTGAGCGTTTTGGTCCTGAAGCGATGCCCCGTGCTATTCTTTTCTGCCGTATTCGGGAGAAAAGAAGAGGTCATGGAATAAGATGGGCTTTTTAGGGTCGTTCACCTTTTTGAAGTTGAGCGGGCAGTGGTACAGGCCGGCGGGAACGTAGACCATGGTGGCCTCGGTGAAGACGAACTTGTGCAGTTCCTTGCCGTCTTTACTCAGTGTCAGTTCGACCTCTCCGCCCAGGTCT
>CAZPQB010000053.1:10062-13792 GCA_964588605.1 uncultured Dehalococcoidaceae bacterium
AATGTGTAATCCGGCCTGGCTGCCGTCATAATGCTTTTGCCAGGCGTATCTTGAGTTCCTGGTAGAATTCCTCAGGCTCTTTGCCGGTTGATAGTTTTTCCATGGGGCACATGCTGACGCCGTCTGGCTGCTTTATGTAGGGCACGATTCTGTCGATGTGGTAGGTGATGCCGAACCTGTCCAGCGTCCTGACGGCAAGCTCGCTCCCCAGCGGACTGTAAACTTCCCGGCAGTTTACCATGGCGGCCAGCAAAGCGGCGGCGTTGCCCATGATTTTATCGAATATCGTTACCGGCTGGTGGCGGGAGGCTGCAGCGGCGATATATTCCATCAGGGGCCGCAGCCCGTCCTTTTTTGAGGTAAAGACCGGCGTATCGCCATCGTATACCCGGAGCGTGTCAGCGCTTTCCAGAAATTCACTGTATAAGTCTTCATATATGGACATAGCTAACCGTCTTCTGGCGGGACCGTAATTATCATATCCGCACGAAATGGAAATGTCAAAAAGTGGAGATGGTGTTGACACGGACATTGTATAATGTATATGGTAGGGTCGTGCGGTTAATGAATCGGTATTCCACTGGCTGTAAGGAAGGTGAGAATGGGCTGGATTTCAGCTATTAAGAAGATATTGAGCGCTGACGACGCCGAGCTGCGCGAGGCCAGAGCCAGGCATACGGGCAGCGAGGCCGACCCCGAGGCTGAGTATTTATACAAGGAACAGCAGAAGAGCTCTTCAGAAAAGTTTAACGTATGGGAAGAGTTAGATGGGTTTCGCACTAATTTCTTCTTCGGGCGGTTCCTGGGCCGGAAAATCAGTATGCCCCGCTCCGAGAAGCTCCGGCAGGAACTGGAGGCTTTAGAGAAGAAGAAAGCAGAGGAGAGGCAGCGGAAGGGGGAGGGGTAGGGCTAATATAAGGAATTAGTCTCTAAATAAGACGAAATTCAAGGCTTTTTTATAAACCTCACATCGCTTAATCTTTTTTACTTTGTTCCTTCAATATGACCATATAGTCCCGCAGGCTCACCAGGTAACCGGCGCTCTCCACCTTGCCGGGTAATTCTTCCAGGGAATCGCCATCCGCGTATTCCTCCCCGGAGTCGATTTCCCATTTACGTTCCCGGATGGCTCTCCTGTAGAAGTGGATGAAGAGATACACACCGAATATCAGGAAGGCTATTGTCGCCATGGTCTCCACCACTAGTATGTATAGGTTCGACTCGTATATCATGAACTCGCCATAGCGGAAGATATTCGAAAGATGCCACAGGACAAAAACGCTTAAGCCCACGTTAATTATCCCACTTGTCAATGCCAGTAACACCATAATTCCAGACCTCCAGTTGAACGGGCCCGTCCGGGCTGTTCTGCCGCGTGACTGGCTTTGTCCGCTGTCTTCCCAGAATATAGACGATAAGTGTAAATAAATGGTTGGAAATAGGTTAGAGCTAAGTAGGAATTTGGCCGTGCCCATCCGGGCGCCAGCCTCGATATGCCGCCCTTTATGAAATCTTAAGAATTCCTTTGTATAAAATTTACGTTTTTTACGGGCTTCTTTATATTCAGGTGCTATGGTAGGTAATGTGGTATAAGTAAATTCCGGTTAGTTAAAGTGAGGTCCGGGAAGCCACACAAAATAAAAACAGGTAGTTGAATTCGATGCAGGGTTTCGTTATCGCTGGTAAAGCCAAGCAGGTCTTTCGCCTGATAGAGTTAAAGGCGCAGCGGGAACAGGCCGCCAAGGCCATTAAAAGACGCAACAAGAAGAAACTCAAGCCGGATTAACCCCGCCCCTTTTCCCCTCACTTCCCCTTTCCCCTCAGCCTCTTCATAATTGCGTCTATGTATGTCTTCGCTAGTCCCTTGCCGTGCTTGGGCATGCGCGCTTTCTTCCTGCGCAGTTTCTTCTCGCGGCGCTCCTGGCGGGTTTCTGCCCCGTTACTGCTCACCGTACTGACCTTATTTCTTTTTCTCTGCCTCTATAGCGTCCCAGAGCATTTCTGCCGTCTTGGCGGCCACCTTTCCAACAACCTCGGCGCACTTATCAAATTGGCCGGCTTCCTCGGCTAATTCGAATTGCCACGGAACCTTGAAGTCATAGTAAACATCGAACAATTTAGTACGGATTTCACGGCATGTGGCCGAACCGAATTCTTTTTCAAACCACTTGTAGAGCTTGCCTACCGGTACGGCTGAGTTATTGAGCTTTTCAAGGTCATCGAGTTCTTCTCGACCCCGCCCGTACTTTAAGCTGAGCATCATGCTGGCGCCTAACAATGCCCCGCAGGCATCATTCATCATCCCAATACCAGCACCCATCCCACTAGCTGCTTTGAAGATGTTATCATCTCTCATGTCAAACACATCTTGCAACGCAAGTATCAGACACTGACTTCAGCCGTGATATTTTCGTTCTGTCTCTAATCCCTTTTCGTAGACTTGTTTGGCGGCTTCCGCTTTGCTTTTTGGTATCACTGATATGCCTCCTTTATTTCTTTTTTTCTGCCTCTATAGCATCCCATATCATTTCCGCTGCCCTGGCGGCTGTCTTGCCACAGAGTTCGGAGCACTTCTCAAATATATGTTCTTCCTCGGCTATCTCTCTCTGCCAGTCTATTTCAAAGTCATAATAAGCCCCACCACCAAACCTGGTGCGGACATTATGGCATATTGCCGAGCCGAATTCTTTCTCGAACCACTTGTATAACCTGCCTACCGGTACGCTGGAGCTTATCAGCTTATCATAGTTATCGATTTCTTCCCGCTCGCGTCCGTATATCAGGCCCAGCATCATGCTGGCGCCCAGCAGCGAACCGCAGCTGTCTTCCATCAGCCCTACCCCGCCGGCAAGTCCGCTGACCGCCTTAAAGAGTTTATCATCCCTCATGTCGAACACATCTTGCAACGCAAGTATCGTGCACTGGCTTCAGCCGTGGTATTGTATCTCGCAGTTATATGCCTTTTCATAGACCTGTTTGGCGGCTTCTTCTTTGCTTTTCGGGGTCATCACTTGTACTCCTTCCTTAAATGGCTCGCTGTTCATCCTCTATGACCAGTTCCTTCCGTAGCTCGATTATTCTATCTCTGATAAGGGCGGCCTTCTCAAACTCCAGCGACCTGGCGGCGGCTTTCATCTGCGTTTCCAGTTCTTTGATGAGCCGGGAGATATCCTCGCGGGTGGCGGGGGCTTCGAAGGTGTAGGCAGCGCGGGTCTCGGCCACGGCTTTGACACGCTCGGTAATGTCCTTGATGGCTTTGCGGATGCCCTGCGGGGTAATGCCGTACTCCCGGTTGTAGTCTTCCTGAATCTGGCGGCGGCGCTTCGTCTCGTCGATAGCCGCCTGCATCGACTTCGTGACCGTATCGGCGTACATGATAACCTGTCCGTCAATGTGCCGTGCGGCGCGTCCCATCGTCTGGACTAAAGCCCCCTTCGACCTCAAGTATCCCTCCTTGTCGGCATCGAGGATGGCAACCAGGCTGACCTCTGGGAGGTCGAGTCCTTCGCGCAGCAGGTTGATACCCACGACGACGTCATAAACGCCGAGGCGGAGGTCGCGCAGTATCTCCACCCTCTCCAGCGTGTTGACCTCGGAATGAAGATAATGGGTCTTGATGCCCATCTCCAGAAGGTAGTCGGCCAGTTCTTCCGCCATTCTCTTGGTAAGGGTGGTAACCAGGCAGCGCGTGCCCTTATCTACCCGGTTCTTAATCTGCTCAAGCAGGTCG
>CAZPQB010000054.1:0-13758 GCA_964588605.1 uncultured Dehalococcoidaceae bacterium
CTGGTTAATCTGCTCCTGGGTCAGGTTGCCACTGCCAAACGCCTGTCCGAAACGTTCGGATGGTACACCGTGGGTGACATTTCCTGTTGCTGGCGCGGCTGGTTGTTGTTGCGTTGTTATCGGTTGCAGCGATGTTAATTCCACCTTAACCTGATAATTGACCACACCGGACTGAATGGTTGCTGACGGTGCTTTCTGGGTTACTTTTGCCGGCAGGCTCACTCCCGGCATAGCTTCGACCTGCACCGAGGCAACCTCGCCCAGGATTACTTTCAAAATATTTGCCTCGCTGACCATGATCTCGGCTTCAAATTTAGTTGGGTCGGCAATGGTTACAGCTACGGTCCCCTTCTTCACCTCATCGCCACCGGCTACATTGACTCTGGTAATGAAGCCGGCAAATGGCGCTTTAACCTCCGGGCTGGCATTCTTAGTGTCATCCAAGGCTTTTTGGGCGTCATCCAAAGCTTTCTGGGCATCTGTCACCGCTATCTTGGCGTCCTCCACGGCTATCTTGGCATCTTCTAGTGCTGTCTTGGCATCCTCTACAGCTTGCTTCGCATCATCTATCCCTTCAGTAGCAGCTTCGTCCAGTGCTATCTGGGCATCCTCCAACTTGCCTTGGGCTATTTCTACCTGCAGTTCCTTTGCCTCAATTTCAAGACGGTCAGTAGAAGTCTCCTCAGTCTGCTCCAGGGAAAGCTTGGCATTGTTAAGATTAATCTGTGCCTGAAGCAGGTCAAGCTTCTTTGATGTCACCTGGCGCTCGGCGGTGGTCACCGCACGTTCTTTTATCGTCACATTGTGCTCGGCATCTGTTACCTTACGCTCAGCAGTGGTCACCGCACGTTGCTTGGCGGTCACATTGCGCTCCGCCGCCGTCACCTGGTCTTCCAGCGTCGTCATTAACTCCTCCCAGGCAGAGGTGTCCAGCCGCGCCAGCACCTGACCCTCCTCAACAGACTGAGCCTCCTGCACTAGAACCTCCTGCACCGTCCCATCTATCTCGAAAGCCAGGTCAACCTTCTGTGACAAAGCCAGATTACCCACGCCGGTAATATCTGTCCTCAAGTCGCCACGCTGTACGGCTACCGTCTGCCCGTCGAGCGCCGATTCTCCTTCGGAAGCACAGCTTAATGAAAGAATACTAATCCCACATAATGCCAGGGTTATCAGTATTATCTTTAAAAGTTTCATCTTGTTCACCATTGCCTTTCCAAGCGTTACAGTGGTAATGAAACGAACATTTGCGCTTGCTTCAATTATAGTTATGAACTGTTAATAAATTATTAAGCCAATAGCACTCCAGGGAAAGCAGGTTCAGAGTAAAGTGACTTAACAGTAAGTTAACATTTCTCTTCTATAATTGAGCCGTAATTATGAAGATAAAGCAAGCTTGTGGATGGCTGGCAATAGTAGTGCTAAGCACCCTGCTTGTGCCCTTCCCGGCTCGCGCAGATGGTGAACCCCTTGAGTGGGTTGAAATAGATAAGCCCGGGGAACGTGGCAATATTGTTGTTAGAGACTCGGAGGTCAGCGAGATTGCCGTCGGGCGTAGTGGAACCATCTATGCTATAGACAGCGAAAATTCCAAAGTTTACCAGTCTCTTAACGATGGGGCGACCTGGCAAGATATTACTTCCCGGCTGACCAGTGCTGGTGCCGGATTACCCGCCAGCAAGATTGCCATTGCTCCGGATACATCGAGCACGGTGGCTGTGGTAACTGACTCCGGCACTGAGGTCTACTTGACCACAGACGGGGGTGCCACGTGGACAGGTCTCAATGTTCCCAGCTTGGCTGGCACTACTATTCAGGCCATTGCCATATCCCGGCAGTATGCAGAGGGTGATGAGTCGGTAAGAGAAATTGCCGTTGGCACTGCCGACTGGGGTGATAACACTACGATGGGACAGGTGTGGGTATTTCGGTTGGGGACATTTTCATCATGGCAAAACCAGGGCCTAACTGGTGAAGTATCAGCGCTCGCTTTTTCCCCTAGTTATCAAAGGGATAATACAATAATAGTCGTCGCTTCTACCGGCAACGATGTGGCTGACAGCTACAGGAACAAGACCTGGTTATGTATCGGTAAACGGGATATCGCCGCCGGGACCACTGCGTGGGATGCCTTCAGTGGCTACCCCATGGAAATTGCCTCCGCCGGCGATGATTTTGGTGCCTCGGTCAATGCATCACTGGCCCTTCCCTCTAACTACTCCGGTGCTGATGAATCATCCCGGCAACTCTTTGTCAGTTATAATAGAGACCCGGATGCCAGCGATGACGTTTACCGGCTTGACGGCACGGCTGTCTACCGACTCAATGCCAATGGCGGTGCAAATATTGATATCAGCAGCATTGCCTACACCGGGACAACGACCTCAGGCAAGCTCCTTGCTGGAGATGTGAACCTCATTGCCAGTTCAACGACTGTCCAGGTACGGCGGACTTCAAACCCTTTTGACTCGTCCCCGACATGGCACTCGGCTTCCGGGCCGCCTTCAGGTCCGGGCAATGCTAAAGTAAGCTGGGACTCCAGCGGCGATATAGCCTATTGCGGAACCAGCCAGAGCCCCGGAGACGAGCTTGATGAAAGTGCCTTCTCCATGAGTTCCGATGATGGCGATAACTGGCAGCAACTGAGTCTTATGGATGCTACCCTTACTATCTCCGACATAGCTCTAGCCCCTGACTCAAAAACCCTGTTTTTAACAACCTATAGCGATTTTGGCCCCGAGGGTATCTGGCGAAGTGCCAGCAGTACCCAGATGGGAATAGGCTGGTACTGGTCACGGCAGTTGACCATGGATACTACCTCTGAGAGAATCATACTCAGGCTAAGTCCTGACTACGCTTCGGATTACACTATTTATGCCGCCGAGATAGGTGGCAACCAGATCGCGGTGTCACATAACCGGGGCAACTCATGGAAGGAGCGCCGTATATCAGGCGAGGTGGTTGATATTGTGGTTGAGGATGAGGATACCGTCTATGCGGCACTGTCCGGAGGTTACGTTACGAAGAGCACCAATAGTGCTATTATCTGGGGAAAGCCGGTGAACACCGGCTTGCCTGAAATCAACATGCTGGCCATTGCCAGAAAGGGAACGATTCTCGTCGGCGGCAGAGACGGTGAGGTGGCTTATTCTACTGACGGCGGCGCCAGCTTTACCAGAATTGATGATATCAGCACTGGTGATGTCCAGGTAATAGCTGATGCCGACTACCCTGAGAACGGCATTATTTATGCGGCCACCGATGCCCCTGACAGCGGAATCTGGCGCTGGACGATAGGGCTTTCTACCAGTTGGGAACAGATTGACAAATCCATAACGGCGCTGGATACGGGGCAGCGTATCGGTGGCCTAGCTACGGGTTCGGGAGGAACCCTCTATGCTTTGAGGCTTGAGGAACTGACCAGCGATAGTAATGGCGGCATGACCCGGTCGGTCAACCCTGCGGCCCCGCAGGATACGGATGTCGAGTTTGACTTCACCAATGCCGCACTGCCCACAGGTACTACCTTTGACCCTACACAGGTGTTCCCCAATACCCTCCCCTATCTCAAGATATCGGCAGACTCCGGGCAAAACGACCTCTGGACTATCGATACCACCGGCGAGATTATCTACCGATTCCAGGATACTCTGGCGACCCAAGCTCCGGCGCTAGTTTCACCGGCGGAAAATTTCCAGAACAAGGTGAATCCGGTAACCGGCCGCTCAGCGGATATCGTCTTCACCTGGAATAATCTTTCCAGAAACGTTACCGAATATGAACTGGTTATCTGTATGGACTCCGCTTGCACCAACCGCCTCCACTTGTGTCCGGTGCCAATATCGAATACCGGCAATACCCCAATAGTAGTAATCGGCCTTCATCAGTCGAGCGCCACTGACCGGTTCTTTGAATTTACCGCTGGCACTACCTACTACTGGCGAGTGAGGTCTACCGAGCCCTTAAAAAGTCCCTGGTCAGAGGTTCACAGCTTCACCGTCGAGCCGGTAGCGGCGCTGGTGCCCAATTTGTTATCACCTGCTAACGGAGCTTCAAATGTAAATGAGACTCCTTCCTTCTCGTGGGAGCCAATTTCAGGAGCTACCAGTTATCAGTTTATATTAGCGGATAATACAGACCTTGGTGCTCCGTTGGTTGACACCGTTGTAAATACCGCCGGTTTTGCCGTGGCCGAAGAGCTAGAATACGGGAGAACTTACTTCTGGAAAGTCAGGGCTATAGAGCCTGTAGAAAGTGCCTGGTCTACCCTGGCCAACTTCACGGTTCAAGAGAATGAGAAGCCAATCGAGTCTCAAGCGCCAGTAGTTGTAAAGGAAGTCCCACCGCCGATAATCCAGATCCCGGAACAATCATCGCCACCCCGGGAGATAGTAATTCCTCCTTATCCAGAACAGCCAGAGAATGTCGCCCCAGCTTATATATGGGCAATAATTATCATCGCCTCCATACTCGTGATTACGATAATCGTCCTGATACTCAGAACCAGGCGCCCCTTCTAATTCTGGTGTGACAAAAACACTTTACCTGTCGTAATAACTCACAATTTAGCGGGGGCAAACTCAACAAATTTTTTACCTGCAGCGCGTTAATTAGCTTAACCAGATTACGTTAGTCCTCAATATCACGTTTACTCATTGTGTTAATCAAGCAACAAAACTCTTCTTTTCAGAGCATTTTGTTGCTTCTTGAGAAGGACTGGCAATGACAGTGACTACTCTACTATCGATTCCCTGCCATAGAGTCGCTCTTTCCAGGTCACGCCAGCGCCGACCAGCCACTGCCAGATGGAGTAAAGGACACATAGAATAATATAGCTAATGCCGAGCGGATGCAGCCAGACCGAAATCGACGGTTCTTTGAAGCGGGTATCAACGAGCCATCGCATTAAGAGTAAAACCACCACCTGAAAAACCACCACCGCCCGCCAGATGAAAGGCGCCTGGAACATAAAGAAGCCGTTCCAGAGCCAGTAGAATGGCCCTATATAGAAAAAGCAGGCAATGATAACCAGCAACAGCAGCAATACCGGAGATATCGCCGTCACCGAATAGATACACCTCACCAGACCATGCCACATCGACGCCGCCGAGGAGTACATGTTACATGAGACTACCGACGACAGGTCAACGGCTACATGGCGGCCACCATGGCGGGAGACCTCAATACCCATCCAGATATCCTCCAGAATCCGTGACTTTACCACCTCATGTCCACCGATGCGCCAGTACTCTTCCCTAGAGAAGAGGAGGAACTGACCAATAGCCACCGATGGTCTGGTTGCCCTGGAGCGATGTATCCACCAGAGTGGAGCCCAGCCAATAATGATAAAGTATATCAGCGGAACGGCTATTTTCTGAGGGAGGGAACTGGCAAGCTGCCGGGGGAATCCCGAAAGCATGGAGGTCTTGAGCTCCATGGCGGTGGAAATCACAGCGCGCAGCATATGAGTCTCATGTATGGTATCAGCATCAACAAATAAAAGCCATGAGCCACCGGCTTTCCGGGCAAGCTGATGGCAGGCAAAGGGCTTGCCGGCCCAGTCTTCGGGAAGCGGTTCACCACTGATTAACCGGATGCGGCTATCCTTCACCGCCATCTCTCGTACGATTTCCGCTGTGCTATCCGCAGAGTTATCATCCAGTACCAGGACCTCAAAATTGGGATAATCCTGTTTTTGCAGGGATTCCAGGCAGGTCCTTATATTCGTTTCTTCATTTCTGGCCGGAACCAGAATAGAGACAAGAGGCGCGGGGTCAGGCACCTTACTGTCAGTACGGGGCGTCTTGAGGCTCCTCAGGTTGAGGATAAGATTAAGTAGAAAGCTTACCAGACCAGCCGCTATTATCACCTGATACAACATATTTTTACACTTTCTATATCGTAAAGAGGTTTCCCCTTATGACTGCGTGGAACCAGCGAAACAGCCTGCCCTTGATGCCGGGTAAGGTGTGCAATTCCTCAAAATGTTTTACGACAAACACGGCCAGAATGCACAGCATTAACAGCGATTCCCATGAGCTTCCCTTGGTAACAGTAAGATAAGCTAATGAGCCAGCAGCACCGAATACCACTGTCCAGGCATTGACTTCAATAAAGAGAAAACCCAGCACCATGAAGGCAGCCAGAGCCAGCAACATGTCATGCTGTGGCAGCGCCAGAAGCACACCGAAAGTAACGGCCACAGCCTTGCCTCCATGCCAATGCAAAAACGGTGATAACACATGGCCCAATATCGCGCATAGCCCTATGGCAACAACAGCCAGCTCGGACAATCCGAAAAATGAATACGCCAAGAACACAAAAGGTACGCCCTTGATTACGTCCAGAAATACAGCCAGGTAACCCAATTTCTGACCGCCGGCACGGAAAACGTTAGCGGCACCAGGATTACCGTCTCCATAGTCGGTTATTTCCTTACCCAGGAACCAGCGCCCAATATATACGGAAAAGGGACAGGCACCGAGCCAGAATGCTGCCAGAGCCAATAATGCCGTATATAGCGTTTCCATCTGTTAATCAGCCAGCCTCAATAATATACCTTGAATATCTTGGTATACCATAATACAAAAATACCACGCCGTCAAGTACTACCGGCATCACTGTTCTCATCCCTCGGGGTAGCTAAACGCCTTATGCCCAGAGTGATACTTCCCACAATACCCGTTAATATGCCCAGCGGGGTTGCGAATAATATGATATAAGTGATTACCACCTCGATAACTTGCATTGGAGCGCTTTCCAATACACCAGCGCCTCCTACCATAATGGCAATGCGGCTGATTATCTCCACGTAAAGGAAAGACAGGAAAATAGCCCCCAGAATCGCCGCGGCAAACAATATCAGAAACCTTTTTATCGTGCGCCAGCCACGTACCGCTATGTAGAAGACTATGGTAGTCGCCAGGTAACCTAAAATATAACCAGGAACGTCATTCAGTCCGATGAAAACGACGCCTATAACCAGAACACAAAATACCGCAAGCAGGATACCTGTTTCGTGCTTGAGTCCTATTAGCGCTGAGAGCTTTATGGGCATGTCCTGTACTCCATAGCCTGACTGCAGCGGTCAACATCTATCCTAATACCAACGGCAGCTTTTGGCAAGACGAACAGTCTTAATCACAGTCTGCTATCTGGAAGGATGAAGAGAAATGGGGTATAATATAGCGAACACCAGGGAAAGAACAGGATGAAAACCTTTTTTCGCGAAGTCGTTATAACCGTCATACTGGCTCTGATAATCTTCTTTATCGCGCGGGCTTCCATCCAAACGTATGAAGTACTGATGACCAGTATGGAGCCTAACTTTTACGAGGGAGACCGGGTGGTGGTGAATAAGGCCATCTACTGGTTTGGAGAGCCGGAGCGTGGCGATGTGATAATCTTCGAAGAACCCAACGGGAGCCAGGAAGACTTTATTAAACGGGTTATTGGACTGCCCGGCGATATTGTCGAGGTGAAAAACCGGGCCGTGTATGTCAACGGCACAAAACTGGACGAGCCATTCGTCATGGATACCCCAGACTATACCCTGGAGAAGACACAGGTGCCTGAGGGAATGTACTTCGTCCTCGGCGATAACCGCAACCACAGCAACGACTCGCACCATGGTTGGTTCGTAGCCCAAGAAAAAATCCACGGCAAGGCCTGGTTGATAACATGGCCGCCGGATAACTGGGGGACAGTAACCAATTACGACCTTGGGGAGCAGCTGGCGGAAGCCAGTACCTAGTCGCGCAACATGCTACGCTCCCCAATATCGGCGTTACGGGGGGTAAGGGTGATAGACAGCGTTGAGGAAATGTTCGTGAAATCGGGGGCGGTACTGAAGGGACACTTCCTGCTTGCCTCCGGCCTGCACTCCCCCGTCTACTGGGAGAAATTCCAGGTCCTGCAATTCCCTGAATACACCGAAAAACTCTGCGGCATGATTGCCGACCACTTCCGCGGGCAAAATATCCAGGTGGTGGCCGGCCCGACCACCGGCGGTATCATCCTCGCCTATGAGGTCGCCCGGCAGCTGGGCGTACGCGGCATCTTCGCCGAAAAGGAAGCGAGCGGAGGGAGGTCGTTCCGTCGCGGTTTCCACATTGACCCTGGAGAGAGGGTTCTCATCGTCGACGACATCTTTACCCGGGGCGGCTCGATAAAAGAGGTAATAGCCGCCGTAGAAAAGCTGGAGGGCAAAATCGTGGGCATCGGCGTTCTGGTTGACCGCTCCCCCCAGAAGGTGGAACTCGGCTTACCTTTCTTCAGCTGCCTTCGGACGGAGGCGATTACCTACAAACCAGAGGCGTGCCCGCTTTGCGCCGACGGCATCCCTCTCGTCAAACCCGGCAGCTCTTCACAAGTAAAGGATAAACCGCCGATGCCGTAAATCTGCTCTTTATTAAGAGTTGATTTCTATATGTTGAGCAAGTATATAAATTCTCTACCTACTTCATCCCAGATGGGCTTTATCTAGTGACCCCATCCCACTTTGTCCCCCTTCCCCTGGGAGGGGAAGGGGGAATATATTAAAGGACAGGGCAGCGATGCCCCGAGGGCGGTCGGGTGGGAAGAGATAATCAGGAAAAGGGGGATAGGGGGAGGCGAAGGCACTAAAAAATATTAGTGAATCGAATTCGGGAGGCTCATTATGGAAACAGCCGCCATAGTCGCCATCATCGTGGTAATCGCCATCATTGTCATTTTTCTGCTGAACAATATCACCCGGCTGAAGTACGAGAGAAAATTCCGGGACTGGCAGGATGAGGAACTTATCAAGTGGCAGACCGATATGGAGCAGGCAAAAAGGTCGGCAGTTAATCAGAGTCGGGCGGTGCTGGGGGGCAAGTTTACCGAGCAGATGGTGCCCTACCTGCCCGACTTTAAGTACGACCCCACCGACGCCCGTTTTGTTGGCAGTCCCATCGACATGATAGTCTTCCCCGGCCTGGCGCAGGGCAACCCCCAGGAAATAGTTATTCTCGAGATAAAGACAGGCAAAAGCGGACAGCTCACCCCGCAGCAGACGAAAATCCGCCAGCTAATCGAAGAAGGCATGGTGAGATGGGAGGTTATTCACCGGCTGGATGAGGGGGAGAGCCTTGAAAATCCCCCTTAATCCCCCTTTTTCAAAGGGGGAGACGGGAGTGGGGAAAACTACGGGATAAGTCATAGATGCCACGAGGGCGGCGGGTGGGACAAGATAACAACTTGGGGTGGGGTGGACGGGACTCCCGCCTTCGCGGGAATAACGCTAAGTCCGCCCGAACTCTTTTTCCAGCTGAGCCGAACTGAGGTGGATGATGGTCGGCCGACCGTGGGGACAGGTGTGGGGATTGGCGGTCTGCTCCAGCTGACGCACCAGCGCCCGCATCTCGTCGTCGCCTAAAGCCTGTCCGCTCCTCACGGCGCCGTGGCAGGCAATCGACGCCACTATCTTCTCCTCCCAGTTCGTCCTGGCCTCTCCCGACAGCGCATCGAGCAGTTCCCTGAGCATCGCCGGCCAGTCGCCCGCAACCATGCCGGGCACCGTCCGCACCAGATAAGTACGGTCGCCGAACGGTTCCAGGGAAAAACCGAGTTCGGCCAGCTCCTCAAAGCACGCCTTAAGGATCGCTTCCTGCCGGGGCGTTACCTCAAAGGTCGCCGCCTCCAGCAGTCCCTGCACCTCCATATCATGCTGCGCCCTCTGCCGCCTGACGCTTTCAAATCGGATACGCTCGTGGGCGGCATGCTGGTCAATGAGGTAGAGTCCGTCGGGTCCCTCGGCGACGATATAGCTATTCAGAACCTGCCCCACGACCCTCAGCACCGGCAGGGACTCCAGCAGGGTCGGGGCAGCCCCGGGGTATGCGGGGGTTCGTTCGACATCCATGTGCAGCGTCGATGAAGCCTCCCCCCAAGCTGTTGGCGTAGCATAGGCGGCGGCCACCTCCTCGATTCTCGGCACCGGCATCTCCGCCACCAGGGCCTGCCTGACCGCCTTCTGGACGGCACGGAAGACCTCGGACTCGTTGCAGAACTTCACCTCGCTCTTGGCGGGATGAATATTGACGTCAACCTCCGACGGCGGCAGCGAGATATTCAGAATTGCTACCGGGTGCCTGCCCGTCATCAACAGTCCGTGATAAGCCTCCTCCACGGCATAAGCGAGGAGTCGACTGCTCACCCAGCGTCGGTTGACGAAGAAGCTGAGGTAACCCCGGCCGGCGCGGCCCACCTCCGGCGAGCCCACCATACCGGTTACCTGAACGGGAGAGTCCACCCCGCCACCCGACCATGCCTCTGCCGACCTGCTAACCGGCAACATCCTACCGGCAAGGTCGGCCCCATAGACATCAATGATACTATCGAGCAGCTTGCCCCGTCCCGCCGTCCTGAGGGTCGATTTACCGTCAATGGAAAGACTGAATCCGACCTCGGGAAAAGCCAGCGCGTATTGACTGACCGCGTTGGCGATATGGCTGTTCTCTGTCGGCACCGATTTCAGGAACTTCAATCGCGCCGGAACCCTGCGGAAAAGGTTCCGCACCGTGACTGTAGTGCCCCGGGAGCGCGCCTGATTTTGCTGTCCGGCAACATGACCACCTTCCAGTCTGATGAACGTGCCCGCCGCATCGGTTTCGGTGCAGGTAACAACCTCCACATTAGCGACCGCGGCGATACTGGGCAGCGCCTCCCCGCGGAATCCGAGACTGCCAATAGACTGCAAATCAGAGGCACTGCCTATCTTGCTGGTGGCGTGTCGCTGGAAGGCAAGCGCCACCTCCCCGGCGGGTATGCCGCCGCCGTTGTCCGTAACCCTGATGAGGCTCACCCCGCCGCCCCTCGCTTCTATAGAAACCTGGGTGGCACCGGCATCCAAGGCGTTCTCCACCAACTCCTTCACCACCGACGCCGGCCTCTCAATAACCTCACCGGCGGCAATCTGGGAGACAGTCTCTTTATCTAATATCTTGATGGGCATCTCGCTGCAATCTTACACGGTATCGTGTATAATGTCAAGTGCACACATCTGGGTCATGAACGATGACTCCAGATTAGATGACATCTAACATCCCCTTTTCCCTACCCTATTTACTTATTAACTTCTACTATTTGTCATCTGCGGAGGTGGATACTTTGTTTCTGAAAATAACGGGCATTATTGAGTACAAAATCCTACCTCTAACAATGTTTCTATTATATTCTACATAAACCAGATAATAAAACGCTACTTCGTTGGGTTTTATTTGCATTTAGTTGGTACTCCATTTTATAATCCATCAGCTATGAAAATACTTATTAAAATCATAGCTCAATCAGTTCCTGCTATTTGCATTGTTCTAGGTTTTATTGCGGTCTTTCTTCTTCATTCTGGATTAGGCTGGCTTTTTGTTTTTCTTGGCTTCGGGCTTCAAGTTTTGTATTTATTAACACGGAGAAGATAGTAATAACCCACCCAATAAAAACGCCTACAATTAATGATACTCCGTCCATTTAGGCTATCCTTTTCCATCCCCGTCCTTTTGGTCTACGAGTTAACATCGTGCCAACCGATGTAGTTTTACCATAAATACCACCACGCATGATAGGTGGTGTTTTGGGGGTTATTCTAGGTGCTCTAGACGATAGCCTGACCCGTGTACGGGGTCTTCCTATCCGTGTAGGTTCTAGACGTAATGAGCCTCTAGGCTTGTGCTCAATGATTATAGTTTTTGAAGGTTTGTGGCGGGTAATATCCGCCCAGTTCCTATATGGGAAATCTATACCTGCAACTTTTGCAGGTGTCTTATCATTTAAGGCTGTATGTGGTCTGAGATAGTTATAATGCACCAGCCAGCCATCTATGAAGTCAACGGCACTCTCTAAATTCTTTAGCCCACGCATTACCTTCGTACGTTGTTTCAATGTCTCGTGAAAACGCTCTATTAATTGGGTGTCATCTTCAACTGCAAACGGGGCACTCTGAATATGCTCAGTTCCTTTGCCATATCGTACATCAAGATATGACGCTAGTTTATCAGTAAGCACTTTCTTAGGTTCTTTACCAGCCTTCTTAACCGCCCTATCATAGAGTATCTGGGCGTCTCTGGTAGTACGGCTTCGTGATATACGGGTCGCCAGCAGATATCTAGTCTTGTAATCTATAATGTCCCACAGCCAGACATTCTGACCGTCTATCTCAATAACCGTCTCATCGGCAACCCAGACATCACCTATTTTTTCAGGCTCATAACCTTTAATGCTGTCAGTAGCATACTGGGTGAATTTCTGTATCCACTCGTAAATGGTGGCAGTTGAAGGCATATTGCCGTGTTCCTGCTGTAAGTTCCTTCGGATAGCTTTAATACTCATGCCCTCATAAAACATATTAAGTGCCGATGATACCTGATTGGCGGGGGTTTTCATGTGGAATAAGGTATCATCAGCCTTGAATTTACTATGACAATCTTTGCAGTAGTATTGTTGGGTGTCTTTGTATTTGCCCCACTTTATTACATTTTCGGAATTACAGAGTTTACAGTTCATGCTAATCCTGCCTTCATTGTATATTTTCTTAATTCTCGCTTTAAGTACATGTAGGCTTTATCATATTTTTCTTTATTTTCAGCATTAACTTTGTCTTCATAATTAATTAATTCCTCGAGTAAATGCTTATACCAAAACCTATTCGGATTTATTAGTTTCATAGTAATTGCCAAGCTTGCTAGACCATATGCCAATGCAATTAAATCATCGACAAGTGTCACTTTATCTTCTGGTACTTCAAGAGATAATTGTTCCCTATGGAGTCTATTTAAAATATTTACACATTCTTCCGAATTATTTATTTCCTCTTTAATTCCTAATCCAGAGCGATTAAGAACTGTACCAAGCCCATCAAGAAAATAATTGGCCGAAAATGGGTCTTTAGGATTGTAATGTATTAACTTATTTATATGCTTACCAGCTTTTTTTAATTGTCTATCTGTATAATATTCAGGTTCAACACTCATATGCGCATATCGTGTAAACATCTCATCAGTCATTCCAAGTGATTGATAGTATCTTTTAGCTATTTCGTTCCTATTTTTAGAGGCAACATTCTTTTTTCTGTTTCTTTTAACTACTTTATCTATCAGTATTGATAAGCAGTTATAGTAATCTAGCTCTGTTGCCATTACAGCATTAATAGCTGGATTCATGTTTGTTTTTTCCCAAGAACGGTATTTGAGGATTGTGCGAATGATGCCATATATTAGTGAGCAAACTCCAAACATCAGTATAATAATGGGAAATACTAATGGAATTTCATCCCATAAATAACCACCCAACACAGTCATCCCGCCACCTCCAATATAGGAAAGTGCTTGCTGAACATCAAAAATAATACCGATGATGTTAGCGAAACTCTGAAGGTATCTACATAGTGCTTTAACCACTTTCTACACCCTGCCAATCCCTTTTCTGGCAGTATACCACCCCACCAACTAAATGCAAATAAAACCCTTCGTTGGGTAACTTTTTACTTTGTTATTAAATACACAGTGCGTATTACGAAAGTTACGATGTTTTTTCTATCATGCAAATATTACAATATAATGTTTAGAATAAGTCATTACGGTTTTTATTGACCCTTGGCTGCTTTTTACTATAGTATTCAGCTAGTGCACTCAGGGGGCTTAATACGAGGCTCATAAAACACATACTTTTCGGCAATTTCTGGAGTTTTCTCCTGATATTATCCGGTATCGTTGATATAGCCATTGGCATATTGGTTTTAACTGG
>CAZPQB010000055.1:0-5883 GCA_964588605.1 uncultured Dehalococcoidaceae bacterium
CGGCACCATCCCCAACACCGGCACCATCCCCAACACCGGCACCATCCCCAACACCGGCACCATCCCCAACACCAACACCATCCCCAACACCAACACCAAAGCCAACCCCGTCACCATCCCCGGAACCTGTTAAACCGATAACTATAAAATTCGGTACCGATTTGCCGCCGGTTTTACCGCCGGTTCTAGGCGTGCACTGGTGGGCGGAGGAGGTTACCAAGGCAACGGAAGGCCGGGTAACCGTGGAGATGTACCCCGCCAGTTCACTGTGCACTCAAGATGCTGCACTTGAAAGCGTTCTTTCCGGGGTAGCCGATATGTACCTGCTCAGTATTTCGTCACACCGGAAGGTGTTTCCGATCAATGAGATAACCGGTTTACCCGGTGTTGGCTTCCCCGATGACACATTAGAGGCCAATACGGCTCATATGAATACCTTCTTTGAGCTTCTTGATAAATATCCGGCCGCGGCCGCGGAGTACAAAGACTTCGGCCCGATGTTCTTTTATATTATCTACTCAGAGTCTTATCTCATGTCCAAACCGGAAGTCCGTGTTCCTGCCGACTTAAAAGGAATGAAAGTAGGCAGCAATGGTATCAGGCAGGAGCTTGTGGAAAAACTGGGTGCTGCGCCGGTGACGGACATACCGCCGCTGGCGTACGAGAAACTGCAAACGGGTGTCACTGACGCCACCTTCGCAGCCATAAGCGCCGTCCACGATTTCCAGCTTTACGAAGTAACGGACCACGCATTTGACCTTCCCTTCGGTGGGGGCGGAATGCCGTGTGTCATCAACAAAGACATCTGGAGTAAGATATCGTCACAGGACCAGCAGATAATGATGGACCTCGCTGCCGAAGGGGCCAAGATAAGCCACCAGGCACTCGCCGACCTCAATAATCTCTCCTGGCAAGAGATGGATGATTTCGGTATGAGGGTAACACCGACCAAAGAAGAGGCAGCACTCTGGGAAGAGCAATTCAAGATATTATGGGATGCATGGCTTGCCGAAAACGAGGCCAACGGGATTACCGAGGCGAGCGATATATTGAATTGGTGGAAAGCCAAGTCAGACGCAGAATGGGCTAAGTAGTTCGTACTCAGACAACAGTGGGGATGGTGCCGTGGGGAAAACACCTGTTCGGCACCATCCCCCTATACGGACCACCGGTTAGATTTTTTTAACTATTTTTAATGGGCAGATATAGTATGGTGTAACATGCGATGGCGGGATAAACTAAAAAAACTGCCTCTAAAAACAGGGGCGGGGCTGTACTCAATAAGCAAGGTGGCCGCAGTTGTGGCTGCGGTTGTCCTGGCCGCCATGATGCTACTGACAGTCGGCGATGTTGGCGGCAGGTATTTCTTTAACCACCCGATAAAAGGAACGTGGGAACTTATCGGTTTGCTACTGGTTTTCGCCGGAACCTGGGGATTGGGTTATTGCCAGATGCAAAAGGCGCATATCAGTATCAATATTATATTACAAAGGTTCTCCAACAGGGTTCAGGCGCTTTTCCTTAGTTTTACCTATCTTGTCGGCCTTGCCGCGTTTTCCTTGCTATGTTGGCGAATGTTTATGCTGGCTATGAGATACTCAACAACCATGAAGGGATACGTTACCGATACTCTGGAGATACCCTATCCCCCTTTCATGTTTGCCCTGTCAATCGGTGCCGGAATAATGGTACTGATACTTATCATGGACCTAATACGTTCTCTCGTTAGTGTGGTACGGAAATGAGCCCGGCTGAAATAGGACTTATTGGTTTCGCCCTCATGCTGATCCTGATATTGCTGGGGGTGAATGTTGCTTTTTGTTTAATCATACTGGGTTTTACCGGCCTGGCCATAATAATAGGTGTCGAGCCGGCTCTCTCTAGTATAGCGATTATCGCCTTCGAAAGGAGTCATGCTTACGACTTCGCCGTAGCTCCCCTTTTTCTGCTCATGAGCTCCTTCGTTTCCCGCAGTGATATCGGCAAAGAAGCCTATGAAATGGCGCGTACCTGGGTGGGACAGTTTAGAGGCGGCCTGGCCATGGCTACATCAGTTGCCGCCGGCCTCTTTGCCGCCTGCTGCGGTTCCAGCCTGGCTTCGGCTCTGGCCATGGGAACCATAGCCTACCCCGAGATGAAGAGACATAACTATGATTCCAAACTATCGACGGGTATCATCGCTGCCGGAGGTACGCTGGGTATTCTCATCCCACCCAGTATGGGTTTTATCCTCATTGGCATTCTAACCCAGATGTCCATCGGCAAGCTCTTCATCGCCGGCATTATCCCTGGAATCCTCTGTGTGGGATTCTATATAGTTACAATTGCCATCATGTGTAGAATTAACCCTAAGATAGGTCCCGCCAGCCCTAGAACAACCTTTAGGCAGAAATTCGGGTCACTCAGGCTGACCTGGCCAGTACTATTGCTGTTCCTGCTGGTTATCGGAGGCATTTACGGAGGCGTTTTCACCCCTACCGAAGCAGGTGGGATTGGAGCTTTTGGGGCTCTGGTCATCAGCCTGGTCCGGAGACAGCTCAATGGCTCGGGCTTTGCAGAGTGTTTATTGGATACGGCAAAAATGTCGGCCATGATGATGGCTTTGATCATAGGCGCCTTCATCTTTAATCAATTCCTGGCGGTAACCAGGATTCCTTTTGTCGCCAGCGAATGGGTGACCGAACTCGGACTGAACAGATACATTATCCTGATTATTATCATATTCCTGTATATCATACTCGGCATGATTTTTGATATATACGCCATCTTAATCCTCACCCTTCCAATCATCTTCCCTACAATGATGGCACTTGAGTTTAACCCCGTCTGGTACGCTGTGATTATGGTGAGGGTGATAGAGGTAGGACTGATATCACCACCATTCGGTATAAATCTTTTCGGCTTGGCCGGTGTGGTCGATGTTCCCATGGGCACTTTATACCGCAGTGTCATACCTTTTATCATTTCCGATATATTGCATATTGCGCTACTTATAGCCCTGCCCTCGCTCTCCACATTCCTACCCGAGTTGATGCTATCCAGGTGAGCACATTCATAAGTGTTTGTCGTGAGTTAACATATGGAAGATTGTCCTCCAAACATTGATTTTTACTTAGTATTATTCATGGGCAGCGATTATTCTAGAGGGTCGGCTAGGATTTGAATTAGCATTACAACTATTAGGAAATCTTATTGTAGGGTCGAGACGGGTAAACAGTTAGAGTTTGATTGTTTCCAGCTAACATTTAGCTAACGAACCAAACATAACGCGACAATAATCGGTGACATTGCACACATAGAACCCGTTTCCACTGGCGTATACGCTACTACCGCTCCAAAAGTTAAACAACGTGACGGTACAACGGTATGCAGATTCCTAGAACACATGACATGCGTTCGAGTCGCACCAGGGGTACTTTTTGTTATAAAATCACCCTTTCCCCACCTTTACCGTATAGCTAAATTATGGTATAATTAAAAAGGCTAATGTGCATGTTTTTTTTCAAATGGCCGGGCCCCTGTGTTGCATCCTTAGTCCTCGCCGGCTATACTTTTCCCTTTCACCGTTACCATCCGCTTGCCCCTGATTATTACTGCTGTCCAAGAAAGGAACATTAATGCCGGACACATCCGCACCGAAGAAGCGCAGGAAACTCAACAAAAACGAATATACTGCCGAAGATATTCAGGTGCTGGGCGGTCGAGAGGCGGTACGCCGACGTCCCGGCATGTATATAGGTAGTACTGACCAGCGCGGACTTCACCACCTAGTATACGAAGTCGCTTACAACAGCATCGACGAAGCCATGGCCGGCTGTTGTGACCGGATTACTGTCACCATTAAGGAGGATAACTCGGTAACTGTCGTAGATAATGGCCGCGGTATTCCGGTAGACATTCACCCCACCACAAAAGTATCAGCCTTGGAAACAGTGATGACCGTACTGCATGCCGGTGCCAAGTTCGGCGGCAAGACCTATGCAGTATCGGGTGGATTGCATGGCGTAGGGGCCTCGGTGGTCAATGCCCTCTCCGAATGGTGCTGTGTTGATGTCAGGCGCGATGGTAAAATCTACCATCAAGAATACAAGCAGGGGATACCCCAGGGAAAGGTAACCGAGATTGGCGAAGCCGATGACAACGGCACCACTTCCAGTTTCCTTGCAGATAGGGAGATATTCAGCGACATCAGCTACGATTTCAACACGATAAGCGAACGCCTGCGGGAGATGGCCTATCTCAACAAAGGGGTGGAAATATCCCTTAGAGACGAAGCCAAAGACCTCGAACGGACTTTCTACTTTGAAGGGGGGATTGCCGGCTTCATCCGCCACCTCAATCGCAATCGGGTGGTACGTCATCCGGTACCTATCTATATCTCCGGTCAGACAAACCACACGATGATTGAGGTCGCCCTCCAGTATAACGATGGCTTTAGTGAATCTGCTTTTAGCTTCGCCAACTGCGTTAACACTGTGGACGGCGGCACCCATATTACCGGATTTCGCTCGGCATTAACCCGTGTCCTTAATGACTACGCCCATAAAAATAAGCTGCTTAAGGAGGACGAACCCAACCTGACGGGTGAAGATGTCAGAGAAGGGCTGACTGCCATCATCAGTGTAAAACTAGCCGAGCCGCAGTTTGAAGGTCAGACCAAAGGTAAGCTCGGGAATATTGAAGTAAAAAGTCAGGTAGAAAGCGCTGTTAATGAAGGCCTGACTCTCTACCTTGAGGAACACCCCGATGATGCCAGGAAAATTATTGAGAAGTGCGTTACCGCCTCCAAAGCCAGGGAAGCCGCCCGGAAGGCACGCGACTTAATCATCAGGAAGAGCGGCCTGGAGACTGGTACATTACCCGGGAAACTGGCTGACTGCTCGGAGAAAGACCCGGCACAGTGCGAGCTATACCTGGTCGAGGGAGACTCAGCCGGTGGTTCCGCCAAGCAGGGTCGGAACCGGCGCTTCCAGGCGATTCTCCCTCTACGCGGTAAAATCCTGAACGTGGAAAAGGCCCCGCCGGATAAGATGCTGGCCAACGCGGAAATCCGCACTATAATCACGGCATTGGGTACCAACATCGACGATGAATTCGACGCGTCCAGGCTTCGCTATAACCGCATTATCCTGATGACCGACGCCGATGTTGACGGCTCACACATACGCACCCTTCTGCTCACCTTCTTCTTCCGCCACATGATGGAGCTTATCAGCCAGGGGCACCTTTATATCGCCCAGCCGCCCCTCTACCGTGTGAGTAAAGGCAAAACTAGTGAGTGGTTGTATTCAGAGCAAGGGCTTGGTAAGTTCTTTTCTAAAAAAGCTTTTGAAAATGTAAATGTTTTCTCAAAAGACGGAGCGGTGAAGTATACTGGCGAAGAAGTAATGAATTTCTTAGATGATTTAAAAGAATTGAATAATGAACTAACTTTACTGGACAATGAAGGTATACCTAGAGATTTTGGGGAATTACTTTTAACGAAAGACAAAGAAATCCATCGCTTAGACTATTTCAATCAAGAGAGTATGTTTGGTGCTATGCGCTGGTTTGATACGGCTGGTTTTCCTACTACTGCATCATCAAATCCTATCACTGGCGAATATTTCCTAAATGTTGAGTTGAAATTCGGAAATATTACATTTGATAGGAATTTGATTGAAAATCCGATTCTACGAAGGTGCTTCATTGTTTATCCAAAAGTCAAACACTTTGTTGAAGGTAAATCATACATGGTGGTAAAAAACGGCAAAGAAATAGGAAAAGATATACCTTGGTATGAAGTTATTAAATTAGCAGAAAAAAGTGGTGACCGTACAGGAATCACTATTCAACGCTACAAAGGTCTGGGGGAAATGACGGCGGAGCAGCTCTGGGAGACCA
>CAZPQB010000055.1:5983-13608 GCA_964588605.1 uncultured Dehalococcoidaceae bacterium
ATTCAACGCTACAAAGGTCTGGGGGAAATGACGGCGGAGCAGCTCTGGGAGACCACGATGAACCCGGCCACGCGCACCATCCTCGAAGTGAACGTGGAGGACGCCACCAAAGCAGACGAGACATTCCAGATGCTCATGGGCGGTGAAGTCCCGCCCCGCAGGGCCTTCATACAGGCCCACGCCAAGTACGCTAACCTGGATATATAAGGCTATTTCCCCTGAATCAGCGAGAAAAACTCGGCCCGGCTGGCTGGCCGACGTTCAAAGGCGCCCCTTATAGCCGAAGTGATAACGTTGCTCCCCGGCTTTTTGATACCGCGCATAATCATGCACAAATGCTCCGCCTGTATGACCACCGCCACACCGTCCGCCTTAATGCCCTCATAAACGGCATCGGCAATCTCAGTAGTCATACGCTCCTGAACCTGCGGACGTCGGGCAATCGTTTCCACCACCCTAGCCAGCTTGCTAATGCCAACAATACGACCCTCAGCATTGGGGATATAACCTACATGAGCGAGGCCATAAAACGGCAGAAGATGATGCTCACACATCGAGTAAAAAGGGATATCCTTCAGCACTACCATCTCCCGGTGCCCCAGCTCAAAACCAATATCAAGGTCCTCCTTGGGGTCCTTGCCCAATCCCATGAAAAGCTCGGCGTACATTTCGGCCACACGCTGAGGAGTGTCTCTCAGTCCTTCACGTGAAGGGTCTTCGCCGATAGCTTCGATAATATCAGTTACAGATTTCTTAATCCTGGCCTCGTCAAGCATGCTCTATCTCCTTCGGAGGGATACTGTAACGACGGTGTTTCGCCCCCTCTTTAATACGCTGTTATCTATGTCCACCCCAATGCTTTTTCCACCACCGCCAAGTCCGCCGGAAGCTCAAGAAACTCCGGAGCTTCCTGTAAGGCGGTTTCTGTATCCTTGAGTCCGGTGCCGGTTACCACGCAGGTTACTACCTTCCGTGAGAAGTCCATTCCCCGAGCGGTGAGTTTTATTAAACCAGCCAGAGAAGCAGCTGAAGCCGGTTCGCCGAAAATCCCAGCTTCGGAGGCCATCATTCTCTGGGCGGAAAGAATTTCATCGTCGCTGACCATGTCAATAACGCCTCCGGACTCGTCACGAGCCGCTACTGCCTTCTGCCAGCTGGCAGGATTACCGATGCGTATCGCCGTAGCCACCGTTTCTGGATTTTCAACAGGATGACCCCGCACAATAGGTGCCGCCCCTTCTGCCTGAAAGCCCATCATCTTGGGCCTCCTGGTTGCTTTGCCTGCCCGGTGGTATTCTACGAAACCCTTCCAGTAGGCAGTGATATTGCCGGCGTTCCCGACCGGAAGGAAGAGATAGTCCGGGGCATTACCCAGGACATCAACAATTTCAAAGGCAGCCGTTTTCTGTCCCTCGATGCGATTAGGATTGAGGGAATTTACCAGCGTGACCGGGTGCTTCTCGGTTATACTCCGTACTATGGTGAGGGCCTGATCAAAATTACCGTCAACAGCGACTATTTTTGCTCCGTGGACAATAGCTTGAGCCAGCTTACCGAGGGCGATATTACCTTTAGGTATGATAATAATACAGCTGAGTCCGCAGTAAGCAGCGAAAGCAGCCGCGGATGCACTGGTATTACCGGTTGAAGCACAGATTATGGCCTGACTGCCTTCTTCTACCGCCTTGGCGACAGCAACGACCATGCCCCTATCCTTGAAGGAGCCGGTCGGATGGCACCCTTCCAGTTTGAAATACAACTCCTTACAGCCGTATTTTTTCGCCAGACTATCGCACCTGACCAGAGGAGTATCCCCTTCCCCAATAGTAAATAATGGAGTGTTGGGAGTAACAGGGAGATAATCTTTATATTGAAGCAGAACCCCTTTTTTCAGCGCTAGCCTCCTTCTATTTCCTCAATCCGGATAAAATTACTTATCTCCCTGACAACCTCAAGCTGCGCCAGTTCATGGAGCGCTTGCCGCATAGCCTTTTCCCGGGCCGGATGTGTGGTGATAACTATTTCCGCCGTTTGCGTCATGCTATCAGATTCCGGCTGTATTGCCTGAGAAATACTTATCATGTTATCACCGAAGACCCTGGCAATTTGAGCCAGAACACCGGGTTGGTCTGCGGCACTTAACCTCACATAGTACTGTGTTTCGATTTCATCCATAGGCCTGACACTCTTACCCGAATCTAATTTCGGCAGAGAGCTGCTGCCAGTGCCAAAGATTACCTTACGAGCAGACGAGACAACATCAGCAATGACCGCACTGCTGGTGGGCATGGCGCCGGCACCCTCACCGATGAAGAGCACTCTGCCGGCCAAGTCGGTTTCAACCTGGACGGCATTATAGACGCCCTCGACTTTAGCCAGAAAGGTATCTCTGGGAATGAATACCGGGTGCACCCTGGCCTCAATAAATTCATCACTCTGTTTAGCTATCGCCAGCAGTTTTATGGCAAAACCCAATTCACGGGCATAGCGGAAATCACGACTTGTGAGACGTGAAATCCCTTCATGGTAAATATCGTCAGGCCGCACCTTACTCTGAAAGGCCAGAGAAGATAGAATCGCCAGCTTATAGTTGGCATCTATCCCTTCAATGTCATTCTCGGGATTAGCTTCGGCGTAGCCTTTCTCCTGTGCCAGTTTCAGCGCCGAAGAGAAGTCCATGTCTTCTCCGGCCATTCTGGTGAGGATATAGTTGGTAGTACCATTGATGATGGCAAAGATACCTTTGATTTCATTAGCCACCAGGTCGTGCTTGAACGGCGCAATCAAGGGAATACCACCACCGACACTAGCTTCATAATATAAACTCACCCCATGTTGCCGCGCCAGAGCCAGAAGCTCTGTGCCATGTTTGGCAATGACTTCTTTATTAGAGGTCACGACATGCTTGCCGCCCGAGATAGCTCTCTGGAGGTAATCCAGCGCTGGTTTTTCACCCCCTATCGCCTCGACGATAATATCAATACCAGGCTCACTAAAGAACTCTTCATCATCGGTGGTGAAAAGATTATGAGACAACTGACGCGCCAGTGGTCGTGATAAATCCTCCGGCAGGATTTTTACCTTGCGTAGAATAAGGGGACAGCCGACTTTCTCCTCCAGGTCGCCGGCTTTGTCGGTGAGTATTCTGGCTACCTGTCCAGCAACTACCCCCAGACCTATCAAACCAATACCAACGCTTTGTTTTTTCATCTTTGATACCCTCGATGATATATATTCTAAGCCTTAGATGCCTCTTCTATCACCCACTGCTTGACCTCGGGAGTCAAATAGGTGTGATTTATCCCGGCAGCATTTTCAAGCCAGAGCTTGGAGAGCCAATCATCATACTCTTTTTCCAGCAGATAATCACGGTCCTCCACGCTGAGTTCTCTGTCGTCGTCCCTATCGACTACTTTTATCAACCAGTAGCCACCCTGCGTCCAATAAACATCATCCCGGATAGGCTCGCTCCATACCCCTATCTCCAGCTCTGGACTAAAGACATAGGCATCAAACGCATCACTGATATCGCCAACAGATACCGTGCCCAGTTCTCCACCCCGGTCTTTGGACTCACTATATTGTGAATATTCACTGGCTATAGTTGCCAAGTCCTCACCAGCTTCCAGCCTAGTTTTAATTTTTTCCGCCTCCTCCTCATCACGTAAAAGAATGGCCTGTACTACTGCTTCATCCTCGAATTGCCTCTCAAGAACCTTTATCAGCCAATAACCCAGTTGCTTGTACGCCTCTTCGTCTTCCAAGGGCTGGCTTAAAGTCCCCGGTTCCGAGCTGAAGGCATAGTCTATGGCTACAGAAGAACCTAACTGCTCTTCAAGTATGCTCCTTGGGTGCCAGCCGAAGTCACCCTGATTTACCTCTTTAGAATAGTAATTCTGCGCGAACTCCTCAGCCAGAGACGTAAAGTTCTCACTGTTCTCTAAGCGAGCCCTGACCTCCTTTGCCAAACTTTCACTTTCCACCAGCATGGCCATTATATGCACCTGTTCATCGGATGCCGGTAGCTTGGGTTCAAAATAATCGCTATAAAGTCTGTTCCGCAGCAGTTCAGCCCGTATTAAGTCCACACTGGCATCATTAACGACCATTTCAGCATTTTCAAGCTGCTGCTTCGCCTCATCATCGCTAACGCTTATCCCCAATTTCAAAGCTGCCTGCCTGATTAATTCGCCCTGCTCAATCTGTTGAATCAGCGGATCAGCTAGACTCTGCAAATATTCAACCGGTTGGTCCCTCCCGACGAACCTGATAGCATCAATATAATAGCTGGCGTCGAATTCAGTATCATTCACGGCAATAACGGTCTGGTGCATAGGACGATACTCGCCCATATACCACCCTACCAATACAATGACAACGACGGCGGCGATGATAAAAACCCCTCCATAAAATAAGATACGCTGTCGCCTCCGTTGCCGCTGCAGTTGGGAGAGCTGACGCCTGGTATATTCACGCTGGGGTTTCGCTGCCTTCTTCTTCTTAGCCAAACCTTCACCTCATGTCTAACGAAATTGATTACCGTCCCTATATTTATAATGCATAAGCGGATTCTTTTTCAAATGCAGGCTTGATAGAGCTTTTATCAAGCCCACCCCCCGAAGAGTCTTCGACCTTGATATTTTACAACCCCCCCTCTTTATCCCCCCTTGGGAATGGAGGATTTTCTGTCTACCTCACCCCCTGTGTCCCCCTCTCCTATCAAGGAGAGGGGGAGGATTAATAAAGAGGGGCTGGCGCCCCTCTTGAACTTCCTTTGTGGGGATGGGGGTTCATATCTTACGGGATAAGACGTTAATGCTGCGAGGGCGGTGGGTGGGAAAAGATATACTAGGCTCCGCCTCTTTTACTTCTTCCATACGATGTGACGCTGCCACCTAGGTGAACTTTCGGGGAAATCGGACCGGAAATGGGCTCCCCGGCTTTCTTCCCTGATGAATGCCGCTTCTGTCAAGAGCCGACCCGTCAATATCAGGTTACTTAGTTCATAGGAAGGCTGGTCAGTTGGCGGACGTAAAGATTGCTGCCAGGCTGCCAAGATATCAGCCGCCTGGTTCAGACCCTGGCTTTCACGAATAATACCGACCTTATCCCAGTGCAATTGCTGTAAGACGGTAAGGCTGGGCACCGGCAATGCTTTAGGAATCGGCCTCTGGCTAAGTGAACAATACATCGCCTTATCTTTGCCGCTGGCGGATTCCTTTGTCCTAACCTTACCTCTGGCTTTTTCAACAATCCTTTTACTGAACACGATTGCCTCAAGAAGGGAGTTCGAGGCAAGGCGGTTAGCACCGTGGACTCCGGTGCAGGCTGTTTCGCCGGTGGCGAAGAGGCCATCAATGTTGGTTTCTCCCCAGCTATTAGTCCTGATGCCGCCTATCATATAATGGGCGGCCGGTGCGACCGGCACCTTGTCCCTAGTGATATCCAGACCGTGGTCAAGGCAAAAGCGGTAGATATGTGGAAAACGGGTGGTAATGGTGTGGGGGGGTAAATGGGTGACATCAATAAAGACCTTATCAGAGCCCGTCTTTTTCATTTCATACAGAATGCTACGGGCGACTACATCCCTGGGTGCCATATCTCCCTTTGGATGATAATCAGGCATGAAACGGTAGCCTTCAGCATTACGCAACACACCACCTTCGCCCCGGACTGCTTCCGATATAAGAAACGGGAGCACACCGGGTATACGCAGGCCAGTGGGGTGAAACTGGAAAAATTCCATATCAACAATTTCGGCACCGGCATTAAAGGCAAGGGCTATTCCATCACCGGTAGCTATATCCGAATTCGTATTGTACTTGAACAATTGCCCAGCGCCACCAGTAGCCAGAATAAGAAAGCGGCACTGTAATTCCTCTATAGAACCAGTTCGGCAGTCGAGTACCCGTATGCCGTTAACCTTGCCCTTTTCCACCAGAATCTCGGTCGCCATGAAATCCTCAAGTACCTGAATTCCAGAAGAACGCACCACCCGGCTAAGCGTCACCTCGATATATTCACCAGTAGCATCACCCCCGGCGTGGAGGACACGGGGTACGCTATGAGCCGCTTCCATGGTCAGGGCAATCTCACCGTCAAGGGTATCAAACGGTACCCGGTAATTAACGAGGTCAGCGATACGAGCCGGTGCTTCATTAACCAAAATATGCACTGCCTCCTCATCAGATAGGCCATCCCCGGCATTTACGGTATCTTTGGAATGCAGTTCTGGTGAATCATCCTTGCTTATGGCCGCCGCGATACCACCCTGGGCATATTTGGTATTACAGTCATCAATACTGCCCTTGGTGATAACCAACACACTGCCCTGCTCCTTGGCTAACAGGGCAGTATAGAGGCCACCAATGCCACTGCCCACAATGATATAGTCATACTGGTTCATTTCTAACCCGTCCTTGATCTGGCTTCACTGGCTATATTTTCAACCCTTTTAAAACATGCCTGGCAACAATGTTACGCTGCAGCTCCAAGGCAAGCTCGGAAGCGCTGGACGCGAGTGCACGGCGGCACAGCCTTTCCATCGGCAGTCCCTCTATATATGACGGCCCGTTGAAAATATGGGCCACTCTATCGGCAACAGTATGGATTGCCTGGGTGGTGTACAGTTTAACCATGGCTGCTTCACGTAATATCGAGTCCCCATTATCTGCCTTCCAGGCAGCCTCATAAACCATGAGTCTTGCAGAGTGAATTAAGGTGGCTATATCAGCCAGAGCAGCCTGGATACTGGTTCGCTGGTGAACAGGTTGTCCGAATGTCTCCAGGGACTGTGCCTGAACAGCCGCCTCATCAAGCAGCCTCCGGGCAATGCCCACACACCGGGCTCCTCTTATCACTCGCCTCTGGGGGAGCCACTTCTTGCCCAAGTGGAAAGCCTTACCCTCCTCACCTAATATGTTATTCACGGGTACCTGACACTTATTGAAGACCAGAGACATGGGCTCCCACAATGCTGCTAACCACCCTGGTTTCTCCTGACCACCAGTAACAGTAAATCCCGGTGTATCTTTATCGACTAGGAAGCATGTGACGCCGTCAGCAGCCTTTTTAGTGGTGACGAAGACAACGGCAAAGTAGTCATCCCCAGGCCGAGAAAAGGAGTACTTTCTACCACTGAGAAGGTAATGACCGTCAACCTTCTCGGCTTTCATCTTCATGCTGGAGAGGTCAGCCCCCTTGTCCGACTCCATAAGTGCCAGGTAGGGTCGTTTCTGGCCATCAAGTACAGGCCGCAGAAATTTGGCCTGCTGTTCTGCACCGCAGTCAAAAAGAATGGGGGTTATATCACCGAAATTAAACGGGACTACCGTCTGAGCCAGTTCTTCTTCAACCAGGCAAACACCAAGCGTACTCAAACCGGCACCTCCGAGTTCTTCCGGAACACCTGTCCCCCACAATCCCATATCCCTGACCATTTCAATAAGATCCACTTCTGTCTCCGCAGGAAGGTACCTCCGGGAATCACTCAGGTCGGCGGCCCGTCCTAAGATATCTCTTTCCAGCGGCTTCAACTGGTCATTAACAAAGTCCCGCGTCAGACCCTGTATCATTTTTAGCTCTTCCGGCAGTTTAAAGTCCATTTTTACTTTACCTTATCTGGT
>CAZPQB010000056.1:0-1450 GCA_964588605.1 uncultured Dehalococcoidaceae bacterium
CCGGGAGGGGGCGGTGGGGGGACGAAAGAGCACGGCAAAGTTCCAACCTGAGTTCCTAGAAGAATAGTGAAATGGCCTGCTGGGCAGGTCACCGCAAGGTCACAGTTAAGGTCACGCCACTTTGACATAAGTCTGAGATGAGCCTTATACTGGTTACGTTGGCCGGATGAGAGACCCGACATTCGAATTCATTCGATTGAGGCGAAACAGCCATGAGCGTACCGACGATGCTGACCGTTGATAATACCGTCCTCGTGATTATCGATGTCCAGGACAGACTGGTGCGAGTTATGCCGGATAAAGAAAGGCTCGTTCAGAACCTTCAGAAGCTGATACAGGGGATGCGCGTGCTCGAGATACCGGTAATCATGACCGAGCAGTACCCGGCGGGGCTGGGGCCAACGCTGCCGGAGATAACCGGGCTCCTGCCTGACGTTAAGCCGATAGACAAGTTCTGCTTCAGCTGCTGGGATGATGAGCGCTTCCGGCAAGCACTGGAGTCGTTGAAGCGCCAGCAGGTGCTCATTGCCGGCATTGAAGCCCATGTCTGTGTTTACCAGACAGCCATGGACTTACGCGGCAAGGGCTACGGGGTGCAGGTGGTCGTTGACTGCATCTCTTCAAGAGACCTGCAGAATAAAGATGTCTGCCTGACGCGGATGATAAATGCCGGTATCGGCCCGACCACCACGGAGATGGCACTGTTCGAACTGCTCAAGGTGGCCAAAGGGGACAAGTTCAAGCAGATAAGCAGCATCGTGAAATAGCTTATATGGAATCAGCCAAATTCAGTCCCATTCAATTCAGACGGGAAATAAAGCCTTCGAGATTATTACAGCGCGACAGCTCGGGCGAGCTAAGCGAGGTGGCTATCCCCGTGGAATTCCGCTTCGACCCGCTGACGGGCGAATCGTGCCGGCTCGTCCAGTTCAATCGGGAGAGGATAATCCGGCCGAACCTGGCAGAGCTCGAACGGAGGTCGCGGGAACTGACATGCCCGTTCTGCCCTCCCCTCGTCGAGAAAATCGTCCCCGGATTCCCGGCGGAGCTGATACCGGAAGGCAATATCCGCATCGGTAAAGCCTTCGCTTTTCCGAATATCAACCCGTATGATATCTACAGCACCGTGGTTGTTATCTCCGATGAGCATTTTATCTCCCTGGATGAATTCACCGAGGATACCGTGTTCAACGCCCTGCTGGCGGCACATACGTATATAAAAAGAGTCCAAGAATACGACCCCAAGGCGAAATACAGCTTCATGGCGTGGAACTACATGCCGGCGTCAGGGGGCAGCCTTGTCCATCCTCACTTACAGTGTAACGCCGGCTATTTCCCCACTTACTACCAAAAACATGTCCTGGAAGCGTCCCAGAGGTACTACGAGAATAAAGGGACAAATTACTGGAGCGACCTGATAGAGCAGGAGAGACAGACCGGGGAAAGATAC
>CAZPQB010000056.1:1550-13563 GCA_964588605.1 uncultured Dehalococcoidaceae bacterium
CCGATTGAGACCAGCGACCAGTTCTATTACCAGATACTGCAGGACGAGAATATCTGCATCCTGCCGCCAGAGGTCGCCAGCGAGAGACTGAAGAGGCACTTTTCAGGATAATATCAGGACTCCTTCAGGCAATATCCTATACCTAATATCCCATACGCGGCAATGCTCTGGCGGCGGCATACAGCCATCTCAACCAAAACAGACAGTTTTCCAGCGGCATCACCATAATCCGCCAGCGTTTTCACAGCATTCAGGGACATCAGGGAGCATGTCAGGGTTTCCCCTTACATCAAATGAGGTATAGCCTTCATTTACGAAAGTACTACGCCTGATAAGATTAATTAACCTGCGTAGCAGGAACAAAATGAGCTTAAAGAAAAGGGCCCTGACAGGGTCAGGCCCCGTTGCGCTTATGACGGCTGCTAATATCAAAAAGCAGGACTGAAATGAAAAAAATTTTAGGACTAACCCTGGCGGCTTTACTGATTACAACAATAGCCGTCGGTGGAACGTGGGCTTACTTCAGCGATAGCGAGACGAGCCAGGATAACACCCTGATTGTCGGGACTCTGAACCTTCAGGTTGGAGCGACAGACCCCTGCACGGAGTCGATAGATATCGGCACCGAACTAAAACCCGGTGATAGCGGTAATGCCGCCGACTGGACCGTCAGCAATCTCGGCGATATCAGCGGCACGCTCAAAGTGGAAATCGGCACAATTACGAATTATGAAAATACCCGTATCGAGCCGGAGGAAGCGGCCGGGGATACGACGACCGGTGCCACCGAGGGCGAACTCGGCGACTTCGTTGATATAGCCATCTGGCTGGATATGAACAGGTCGGGCGGCTGGGACAGCGGGGACATGTATCTTAAATCAGATGGCACTATCGTTAACTGGACCTCCGGCAGTTCCGTGCCACCGGAAGCGTACGATGATATCAACAGCTATGACAGCGTTGACTGGGAGTCTACTGACGGAATGCCCACCATGGCAGGTACCGACAACCTTGACTTTATGGTGGAGTACAGCTTCCCAACCGACGCCGACGATGACCAGGCCCAGGGCGACAGCGGCGTGTTTGATATTACTTTCACTCTGGAGCAAGCCTAAAATATGACCATTGTCCAGCACTGAAGGCGCTGCATATGAAAAAAATAGCGAATAAGCGAATCATACCAGCATTCCTGATAGCAGCACTGGTAATAGCACTTATTGCCGGTAACGGCCTGGCGACGACTACCGCATACTGCGTAGATTTAGAAACAGCCGCCGACAACAGCTACCTGGCCTGGAGCGCCGACCTGTGGACACAAACCACCCAGGCACACTTTGAAGCCGGGGTAGGAGAGCAGGTGGACACGTCTTCAAGTCCGGATGACGTGATACTGGATGAACAGAGTACGCTGGGCGTCGTTGCCTCGGATGACTTCGAGAGCGGCGACTGGGCCGGAGGCTCCGGCTGGCTGTGGGAATGGTGGACCGAAAACAACCCGATGGTGACGACAAGCGGAACACCCCACGGCGGCAGCTACCACCTACAAATGCCAGCAAACGGCAACTACTACTATATCGCCCGGCCGACTAATATGACGGGAATGACCAACGCGCGTGTCCAGTTCTGGGCGAAGGCAGATACTTTCGGGGGTTCCGATTACGTCCAGTGCAGCATCTACAATGGCACCAGCTGGAACACCGTGCAGACATGGGCGGATGGGGATGATGATAACACGTACCACTATTACGATATAGACATTTCGGGAATGGACATGTCCAGCGAGTTTTACGTCACGTTTTATGCCGAATTATCCGGAAGCGGCGCCTGCTTCTATATCGATGACGTGCAAATAGTAGCGGTCTGGGTCCAGACCCAGATAGCCTCCGACGACTTCGAGAGCGGCGGCTGGGACGGGGGGACGGGCTGGCTCTGGCCGTGGTACGATGCTGGAGCCGCTACTATTACGGGAAACGGAGCGCCTCATGGCGGCAACTATCACCTCAGGTTAAGCCGTTCGACCGGCTATGCCGACCGGGCGGTGGACCTCTCCGGGCACTTCAACGTCCACCTACAGTTCTGGGCCAAGGCCGATTCCTTCGAGTCGGGCGATTACGCCGAGTGCAATATATACGACGGTATCGCCTGGGATAACGTAAAGACATGGGTGGAAGCGGATGCTGATAATATATACCGCTTCTATGACATAGACCTCTCCGGATATAACATGTACAGCCAGTTCTACATTGCTTTTGACGCGCAGATGGGAACTGGAGACTACCTATACATAGATGACCTGCAGTTTAGAGAGCCGGGGTTTTACTACACCTCGGGGACAATCGCCTCGCAGGTGCTGGATACAGGTATTTCCGGAGCAGTGTGGAACATGCTGTTCTGGGACGAAACACTGGAGAGCAATACTGATATAACCTTCGTGGTGAGGGCGAGCGATAGCCCGTTCGGAGCCGGCGATGCGACACCTTTCTGGGGGGTCGTCGGCGGGACTTCCCCCATCATGGTGGGGCTGCCATCAGGGCGGTACAAGCAGTGGCGGGCGACTTTGACTTCGGATACCGATAATACTCCAACCCTGCACGAGGTAAGGGTCTACTACTATTAACCAGCTTTATCGCTGGTCCCTTTCATGCGCGCCCGCCGTCGTCTCTGAATGAATGCCAGTACAGCCATGGCGACGCTTCCCGACACGGCAATGCCCAGGCTGGCATGCCTGAGCGGCTCCAGGCTATCAGACGTAATCTCTGTATACTGTACCTCGGCACCTATGGGTTCCTCTTCAGGGGCGGGGGTAATATCTTCAGGGGCGGGGATAACCGGCTCCACGGGTACCACAATGTGCGTTTCCTCGATGATAACGACGGCTACCATATTGAGGTAGTTCACCCAGGCGGTTAGCCGGCCACCGGAGGGGTCGCCAAAGCAATACAACCTGCCCCAGCCAGAATCCGGATTATAGCTGATAATAGAGACTTCGGCATTTTCCGGTATTTTGTCCGCGTCATAGTAGATAGTGAGCATAACCGGCTGTTTTAGTCTGGCGCCTTCGAGGATGCTAAATTCAGTATGGACGATTATCCGGTATACCGGTGTAATTAATTTAAACGGCCCGGGCAGGGGAGGGATTTCATCGGGGATATCAATAACAACGTACTCCAGTTCGCCGTCGGACTCGGTCATCACGCGCGTATCCTCGGCTATACTGATAACACACCGGCCATCGTCAGAGGCGAATTTTCTGGCGGGAATGGTGGAGCTCGTCTCGTTATCGGTAGAGACGGGCGTTTCATCCGAAGCTGGTAAATCAGGTTCTTCCGGGGGAGAAAGGCCTCCCCCACCGCCAGAGTCATCGAATTGCTCAGGACCGAGCATATAGTTGACGCTGAAGGATACGATATCACCCTGGGCATCGTTACCGGCGGTGGGGAGGAATTCCCACCGCCATTGCAGTTCCAGAGTTTCATTAGCCCCCACGGGCGGGGTAGCGATGTAAAGAGCCTCATCGCTGCTGGCGGGAAATGAATCAAGCATCACGGGACGCGCAATTTTAGTCAGCCGCCCTGCACCTGAGAGCTTTTTAAGGGTCATACCCTCGTTGATAATGTCCAGGGATATGTAATGGCTCAATTCCCCGGGGTTGCTGGTATCACCTGTCTCAGGTTCCGGGTTCAATCCCTCATCATCCACCAGGTCGTCTATCCAGATGTAGACATAGCCAGTTACATTACCGGCATTATACAGATTGATGGGCTGCAAGCCGGTGTCCCCGGGGGCGATATTGCTTATATCCCAGCGGATAACGGCGGGGTCATCCAGTTGCAGGTCCAAAAACGGGTCGCCGTATGCCTGCCCGGTCGGCACCCACAGAAGGAATGGGCAAACCAGCAACGGCAGTATTAAGATGTTAATGGCGGAACGCCAGTATCTCGAATGCATAACGGTGCCTGGCTCACCCCCTCCCCGGCACAGGCTGTCTTCAGTTCAGGAGTCCCCGAAGACAGCCTGTCTTGAGTTGATGCCTTAATTACCAAGTATAGCAAGCCAAAGAATACTAATAGAGATATGTTAATACGGCACAATACCAACGATGATATGCTGCGATATTTCTCACTTACAGCGTTGCTTTAATCAGGCTAGGTCTGTTCCAGAACGAAGTCGATATCGAAGCTGACGCTATCGCCCTGGATAGCATTGCCGACACCAGTGTCCACGCGCCACTCGACTCTGAAGCCGTAAGAAACGGCTGTCGCCATGTTTGCCACCGCATCCCAGGTCTCGGTGTCATAGTTGTCAATGACATCGTAGTCGAGGGCAACGGAGGGGTCGTAAGTGGTGCCGTCCGACTTAAGACCAACGTCCCCGGCAGTCGGACCACCGCTCATGTCGATGTCGATGTACATGGCTATTTCAGCGTTGGCTCCCAAGTCACCGGTGCCGTCCTGGAACTCACCGCCACCAGCGTAGGGGGTATTGGTAATGGCTGATGTGGCAACATCGAGTTCTCCAGTTAGGCTGCCAGCATTTCTCAGCGTGCTGTTAGCGGAGTCGGAGTCGCCGGGGGCAACATCACTTACGTTAAAGGTGGTAATGGCCGCATCTCCCCCGTTAATTTTCAGGTCCAGCGTGGCCGCACTTAACGTGTTTCCCGTGCTGGACTCCGTGTCACTGAAATAGGCATAAGTACCACCGCCAACAATGCCTATAATCAGCAACGCCGCAATAGTCAACCCCATAATCTTCTTCATGCCTCTATACTCCTTTCATCTGTATTTCAGGTAGTTCGCGTTTTCCCCCAGTTCTGGATATGATTTTTGTTTTACGGGATGATATGAGAAGCTTCGCCTAGCCTCCTTGATTATCTCCCTGACGATTATGCCTAAAAGGCACATGGCCGGGAGTATGACACACAGAAACCAGCCGGTCCTGGTCTTGAGATAGGAGGATATCAGGCCTACATACGGAATGTGGAACAAATAGCATCCCTTGACATCATAAAAGCGGGATACCGTCCACGGGTCAGTTTCTTCCAGGGCATCACCTCTGGTGTAAATAATATCGTCTTCAATAGCTTCAACGCGGTGGGTTACCGTTTCATCATGACGCTGGAAGGTGATGATACCACCCGGTATGATATCTCCCACCAAGGGCTGGCCGGGACGGCCAGTGAACACCATATCGCCGCTTTTAATGGTCGGCTGCATACTGTTGCTCTTAACAATGTAGGCACTGTAATCATCGAGAAAATAGACGCAGGCCATCATGCCGACGAAAACGACAAGGATAGATATAATTATCACTTTTAAAGACCAGCCAATAATTCTGAACATCGGCTCCCTGCCAGTATCAAATTACTTACATTTGATTCATTTGTGATACTTGTTTTATACGAACTTACTTTAATCCGCTGGATTACTTTTGTAATCGGTGATATCCCTAATTTCGCATGGTGGAATTTACTGATTGGGCACACGCAGATAATAAGCACGGCCAGGCCGGAAGAAAAGAGATAAGGGGGAGTCCCGTACCGGGAATCACAAGGCCGGGTAATAAACCGCGGCGGCGTGTTTCTGCAAAGATATATTGATGAATAATGAGGCGGCGTGCTCAATCGGGACAGGATGGATTCCTGATATAGAGCACGCCAGCAAAGAAAGGCGGGGTTGATAATAAAGACGATTTTAAGAGGACGGCGAGATAAATCACATCATGCTGGGCAGGAAAGTGCTGAGCGAAGGAACGGCGACAAGCAGAGCAACATGGCAAAAATCAGCTATCACGAATGGTATTACACCACGGTAGAGAACGCCGAGCGGTTCGTTAATAACCCCCGTGAGAATAAACAGATTGATGCCGAAAGGCGGCGTGATCATACCTATTTCTATAATCCTCACCATGATGACACTGTACCATATGAGGTCGAACCCCAGTGCATCCATAAGGGGGTAAAGGATAGGAATGGTGAGAATGAGCACGGCAATAACATCAAAAAACATACCGCATATAACATAAAATATGATAATGGCAACCAGGATAATCATGGGTGCCACCGGCAATCCGGCGATAAATTCACTGATAGTGGTGGGAATCTGGGTTATGGCCAGGAAGGCGTTGAACATATAGGCGCCAATGAGCATGATGACAATCATGGCGACCATCCTCGCGCACTCCATCAATGATTCCCAGATGCCCTGAAGGCCAAGCTGTCTCTTGGCGACACTGATTACCAGCGCTCCGAAGGCTCCAATGCCGCCGGCCTCCGTAGGCGTAAAGACACCGCCATAGATACCTCCCATGATGAGGACAAACAGAATGATGACCGGCCAGGTCAGCCATATAGACTTCCCTTTCGCTTTCCAGGTTGTCCTGGCCGCGCTCGGAGCCAGTGACGGATTGAACTTGCACAAAATGAAAATGGTAATGACATAGAATACAGCTTCGAGAACGCCAGGTATTATGCCAGCGATAAACAGCTTGCCGATGGACAACTCGGTGAGGATGCCGATAAGGACAAAGCCCATGCTGGGTGGTATGAGAATCCCCATAGTGCCCCCGGCGGCGATACATCCGGATGCCAACTGCCGACTATATCCGAGCTTTTTCATCTCCGGATACGCCACCTGCCCCATGAGTATGGCGCCGACGGCGCTGGTGCCGGCACAGGCGGCAATCAGGGCACAGGCGAAAACGGTGGCCATAGCCAAGCCGCCTTTTAGCTGGCCCAGCCAGACACGGGCCATCTCATATGCCTCCCTGCCTATGCCGCTATGAGCGACAAATGAGCCCATAAGCAGGAAGAGCGGCAATACTGCGAAATGATAATCATTGAGTCTGTCAAAGGGCAGTATGGCCATATTGCTGATGGCGGCGCCCAAACCACCTATGGCGGCGAAGCCAAGAAAACCGATGAGAATCAGACCGAAACCGACGTGCACTCCCATCAAGAGGAGAATCATAAGAACGGCTATACCGAGCAAACCGATTTCAGTCTGACCCACGCCTGAATACCTCTTTAGCAGTGAGATAAACGTCTATCAGAAATATGATGCACACAAAACCGAAACCTATAGCGAGAAGGGCCATAAACGGCCAGTAGGGCAAGCCGAGAGTGACGCTGGTGCCGCCAAGCCTTTTGAACATATAGTCCCATGTCCTCAAAGCGCCCTGCCAGCATATAATACCGGTGGTTACGGCAGCTATTATATAGGCAATGAGGAATATTATGGCCTGTCCCCGGCGCGGCAAGAGGTCGGATAATATGGTAATCCTGATGTTCCCCAGGTTAAGCTGACAATAGCCCAGCCCCAGGCTCCCGGCGATAACCAGCATAATACCGATAAGTTCGAAGGTGCCTTCTATGGGGGATAGGAAAAAATAACGACCGCAGACATCGGCAACTGCGTTAATCATCATGATACCGAGTACTACGGCCGCAATGACCGCCATCACCCTGCTAATAATGAGTATAACCCTACCACATCGTGATACTATGCGCTCTTCCTGTAGTTGCAATTCACCTCCTATAACGCAGGCTATTGAACGAATAGAACCAGGAAAACATGGCGGAGCGTTTTCATAATTTTTCTAAATTACCAAAAATCATGCAAACTACGAGGAGATAGATAATTAAAAAGGGAGAAGTCTTTTCTATTATATAGAGACCTTTCTTCTCAACTAAATCTATCAACTGCCTCGTTGGCGCAATTATACACTACGCTGACAAAATAAGCAAGCCTTTGCATATGTCTATTTATGGTAGAAAAAGCCGCCGCTACCGGAGTTTTTTAGCCTGGTTTCTTATAAGGCGTAGTTTTCATTTTGTAATTCTGCCACAGCATATATATAATAAAGCCCAAAAGGGATTGACAGAAGCGGGAAAAAATTATAAAGTTTGTTTAACTCTACATCATATATTTTACCTAAATCGGACATCAGGAGGTGCCAAGGTGTGAGTGCATATCGAAGTTAACAGAAATTCCGGGGTTGAGTCCAATAGCACAGGAGGGCAAATGAAGAAAAGATATTGGTTAGTGACAATGGTTACCTCAGTTCTTGTCTTAGCTTTGTTATTGTCGGCTTGTGCCGAGCCAGAGCCGACACCACAACCAACCCCACAACCAACCCCAGCTCCCACTCCTACTCCAGCCCCGGCTCCCAAGACGATTAAGTTCTCTTATACGATGCCCAAGGGGAAGGCCTACGGAGCAGGCTTCGAGTGGTGGGGGCCCGAGTTTGAGAGGCTGACGGACGGACGCTATAAGGTCGAGATGTATCCGGCCAACACTTTGTTATCACTGGGCGGCGCCGTGGATGGACTCAAGGGGGGCATGGCTGAAATCGGGCTGATGTCCACGGGAATGTTCGCGACGAATTTCCCGCTGAGCCAGGTTACGACACTACCCATAGTGGCAATGCCTTATAAAACTTACGAGCAGTGGATGGCATTGTGGGGCTGCTGGTGGGAGTTTTATAACCTCCCGGAAATTAAAGCGGAATATGAAGATTTCGAGATGCTCTGGCCTTATGCAACAGGTGGGACAGGAATTATTACCAAGGGTAAGGCGGTACGCAGTGCCGCCGACTTCAATGGTATGAGCATCGGGGCAGGTGGTGTCTCAGCAGAGATAGTAACGGTTTTTGGCGGGGCGGCGGTGCACATTGTGGCCCCGGAGACATACATGAACCTGGATAAAGGGGTAATACAGGGAGCCTTCCTCAGCGAGGTCATGGTAACGGATTGGGGCATCACTGAAGTTATAGATTACTTCAATTCCTATAATTTTGGCAATGGAACCCTGGTGCTGATGGCGAATAAGGAGTTCTGGAACTCGCTACCAGCCGCAGACCAGAAGCTCATAGAGGAGACGATGCGCGAGTGCGCTGAAATTAACGCTGAGGCCCAGGTAACACAAACCGAAGCCGCAATTCAGATGATAAAAGATTCAGGTGTAGAGTATATAGTACCCACAGCAGAGGAAGAGGCGGCCTGGGATAGGGATAGCTACCCAGCCACCGATAAGTATATTGCCGATTGTGTAGCGGCGGGTGCCACTAACGCCGAGGAAATATTAGAGAAATACAAGGAAATGGTTGCCAGATACTTGAAATAGTTGCCTGAGAAATGGTATAAAGTAACGATGAAATAATAAGGAGGGAAAATGAAGAAAAAACACTGGATGATTACAGTACTCTCGTTAATCCTGGTGGCGACACTCCTACTGTTTGCCTGCGGTGAACCGGAACCGTCGCCGTCACCAGCACCATCGCCGTCGCCGTCACCAGCACCATCGCCTTCGCCGTCACCGGCACCATCACCGAAGCCGTCACCATCACCGTCGCCGGCACCGTCACCGTCACCGTCGCCGTCACCATCACCGTCACCAGCACCAAAGCCGGAGCCCGTGACGCTTAAGTTCAACTACACCATGCCTCCGTTTTCAGCGATAGGCGTGGGCTTCGAGTGGTGGGCAGATGAGTTTGAGAAGCGGACAGATGGCCGCTATATCGTGGAGACTTACGGATTCTCAGGCCTGCTGCCGGATGCATCCGCACTGGATGCGGTCAAGAGTAGTGTCTGCGAAATCGTCATGACCTCTACCGGAAGCCAGCAAACCTCTTTCCCGTTAGCCTCGGTCACCGGCCTGCCCGGACTGACATTTCATAAGAAAGGGGTGTCCTTTGAGGAATATCTGGCATCATTTGACGCCCTGATAGAACTCCATCAGGAACCGGAAATAGCCGAAAACTTTAAAGACTACAAGGTCGTTAAGAACTTCGAAATAGACCCGTGTTATCTCATTACCAAGGAGAAAAAGGTAATTGTTCCCGAGCACCTGAATGGACTGCTGGTGGGAGGCGCCTCCGGTTCTCTGGCGGATATGATGGAGGCCTACGGCGCCGCTGGAGTTTTCCAGATACCTCCCGAGGCTTACATGAACATGGACAAAGGAGTGACCACGGCTGCTTTAATGACGTACGCCATGATAGGGCCTTACAAGATGTACGAGATTTGCAAATACATCTTAAAACAGCCCTTCACCGCCGGGACCCTGCTGGTGCTGATGTGCTGGGACGACTGGAATGCGATGTCGCCGCAAGACCAGGAGATATTCACAGAAACGTGGGAAGAAGCCAAGATAGTATGCGCCCAGGGCATGTACGACGAAAATATAAATAGTGAGCCAGCTATTATAGCTTCGGGTATCACGATCAACGTACCCACAGAGCAGCAGAGTGACATATGGATGGCAGCTTGTGAAAAGTACGCGTTCCCCAGGTGGGCGAAAGATTGCCAGAACCTGGGTTACAGCGAAGAGGTTACTGACAGGATACTGGCAAAGTGGAAGGAGCTGATAGAGAAGTACACGACTCAAAAGTAAGCTTCAGGCTTTAAGTTGAAGCGAAAGGGCTTCGGGGGTATTATGCCTCCGAGGCCTTTTCTTTTGGGGGAAGCAAATTATTAGATCTCTTCAGTCGAATAGCTACGCTGGCGCTGACAAAAGAGGGTTTTAATAATCGTGTCGGGGTCCCGATACAGAGAATTGACAAGCCCCCACCATGCATGTAATATTGCCAGAGAATGGGCGTGTAACTGGTAGAAAACCCCTACAGAGAGTATAGAGGAGGTAAATAAAATGGAAAAGCCGCCGGCAGAATTATCATCAGATGAAAAACAGGAAATGATGTTTGATATGTGGCTTTCGCCGCAGGGCGTGGAGTTCGCCAGCGCTGAAGCCGAGAAGTCATACAAGGAGAGAGTAACACGGATAAAAGATGCATTGCAGCTAAAGAAAAAGCCGGACAGGGTGCCCGTCTTTTCCATCGTTAACTTTTTCCCCGCTTATTATTCGGGCCTGACCCCTCACCATATGATGTATGATTACGACAAGCTCACCACAGCGATAAGAAAATTCGTCCTGGACTTTGAACCGGATGTGAACCCCGGCGCCTTTTTCGCCGGCTCGGGGAGGCTTTTTGAACTTCTCAACGTGAAGCTATATGCCTGGCCGGGGCACGGGGTCCCGCTCGATAATACCTACCAGTGTGTTGAAGGCGAATACATGATGGCGGATGAATATGACGCCCTGATTCAGGACCCATCGTATTTCTGGAGCAGCACCTACATGCCACGCATATGCGGAGCCCTGGAACCCTTAAAAATGCTGCAAAGTCCCATGATGGTACAGGAAGGTTCGTTCGGTTCTTTTGTTATGCCGTTTGCTATGCCCGACGTTCAGGCTACCTATAAGACCCTTTTTGAGGCGGGGGCGGAAACCATGAAATGGATGGGGGTGGTTATGGGGTTCAGTCATGAGATGGCCGCCGCCGGATTCCCCGGGGTCCTCGGCGGGCTTGCCAAGGCACCTTTCGACGTCATCGGCGATACCCTCAGGGGCACCAAGGGGGTAATGGTAGACATATACCGGCAGCCTGATAAACTCCTCCAGGCTATGGAAGTAATAATACCATTCATGATAAAGATGGGCGTGTCCATGGCAAAGATGAACGGAAACCCCATGGTATTCATGCCACTGCATAAAGGGGCTGACGGCTTTCTCTCGGATGCGCAGTTCAAGACCTTTTACTGGCCGACGCTGAAAAAAGTTTTTACGGGCTTGATTGATGAGGGCTGCATACCGTTTCCCTTTGTCGAGGGCAGCTACAACTCGCGCCTGGAAGTCATCAGGGACGTACCGAAAGGCAAGACCGCCTGGACGTTCGACATGACAGATATGGCCAAGGCGAAGAAAATACTGGGTGATGTTGCCTGCATAAGCGGGAACGTGTCTTCCTCATTGCTGATTACCGGCACACCCCAGCAGGTGAGGGAAAGGTGCCGGGAGCTTATCGATACCTGCGCCCCCGGGGGCGGTTATATCATGGCCAATGGGGCGGCGATTGACAGGGTGAACCCGGAGAACCTCAAGGCAATGATAGATTTCACCAAGGAATACGGCGTATACCAATAAATGCCCGACAGACTGACGCCCAGATTGGCATTGTC
>CAZPQB010000057.1:0-13543 GCA_964588605.1 uncultured Dehalococcoidaceae bacterium
ATATCCTGGTCGGCTACTGCGGGCAGCTATCCATCGGGCACGCCGGCTTCATCGCTGTGGGCGCTTATACAACTGCCATCCTGACCAACCGCTTAGAGCTTCCCTTTCTGGTCGGACTAGTCTGCGCCGGACTTGTCGCCGGGTTTATCGGTCTTATCTTCGGCATACCCTCGGTACGGGTCAAGGGCTTCTACCTGGCCATTACCACCATTGCTGCCCAGTTTATCATTATCTGGGTCATTAACCACTGGAGCTTGACCGGCGGCTTCCTCGGCATCAAGGTGCCCTATGCTTCCATAGGAGGCCTCGTCTTCCGCAGTGAGGTAAGCCAGTTTTACCTTATCATGATTATTGCTGCCCTCTGCACCTTCTTCGCCAAGAATCTGGCCAGGACCAAAGTGGGCAGAGCCTTCGTTGCCATCCGGGACAACGACCTCGCCGCCGAAGTAATGGGCGTCAACCTTTTCTATTATAAAATGCTCGCCTTCTTTATTGGCTGCTTCTTCGCCGGTATCGCCGGCGCCCTGCTCGCTCACTGGATTGGCTTTCTCAATACCGAGCAGTTCAGCCTTACCGAATCAATACTGTATATCGGTATGATTATCATTGGTGGCTTGGGTACAACCCTGGGACCTATCCTGGGGGTGGTCTTTATCCGTGTACTCCAGCAATTGTTAACCGTGGAGTTTGCACCTTTTCTGGAGAAGTCCTTTACGATGTTACCGGCCGGCTTTGCCAGCGGGGTTACGCCGATGCTCTTCGGACTGGTAATCGTCCTTTTCCTGATACTGGAGCCGAGGGGAATCGCTCACCGCTGGGCACTTTTCAAGGCTGCGTACCGTTTGTGGCCTTTCTCATACTAACTGATGAAGGAGGAAAGGGATAATGTAGTTCACTACCGGATAGACAAATAGCGGACTAACAAATCCATAAAGGAGGGATAATATGAGAAATAAAGGATTGATTATCAGCACTGCTATCGTCTGCCTGGCACTGGTAATGGCCACGCTGCCCTTTATCAGCGCCTGTGAAGGCGATAAGGAAGGAAAGACCCTGAAAATCGGCATCACCACGCCGACTACCGGGCCCGCCGCCGAAAAGGGAGCGCCTATGGGGCATGCTAACCTGGACTGCATCAAATTCATTAATGAAGAGCGGGATGGGGTCAACGGCTACCCAATAGAGGCTGTCTGGCTGGATAATGGCTACGATGCCGCCAAGGTGGTCACTATCGTTAAGAAATTCATGGACGAAGGCTGCCTGATGTTTTCTACCTCCTCTTCGGCCATGATGACCGCTTCCATGGAGATTGCCAACCGCGCTGGTTTCCCTGGAATGGCTGCTTTTTCCTCCCCGATAATATACCGTCCCCCGCAGCATATTTACGGCCAGATGCCTGATTACGGCGATGACTTCCTGGTCTTTGCCAAATACTATATGGAAAATATCTGGAAGGGCTCCGGCAAACCAAAAATGGCGATGCACCTGCTGAACAACTCCACCGGCTATGGAGCCAAGGACGCAGCCACCGCCTATGCCGCAGAGCTGGGTATTGATATCGTCGCTGTCGAAGAGCATTCCAGTACCACAACTTCCGAGATGGAATCGCTGACCCGCGTCAAGGCTTTAAACCCGGACGTATTGTATATCTCCAGTACACCAGCACCCACCGCCGTGGTTGTCAAGAACGCCTATGAGCTGGGCTTGTACCCCGGCATAACCATCGGTTGTGGTCATGCCAGCTTCACCAGTGCTTTTGTGGATATCGCGGGGGCTGATATTGCCGAAGGTGTTTACGGCGTATTCCCGACGGTAAACTGGGGTGACAATGTCCCCGCTATGGACAAGATGACCGAGTACTGCCAGAGTGAGCATCCCGATGATTACGGCAATATGGACTATATCACCTGCTGGGCGCAGAGCCTTATTATGGCCGAGATTCTGCGTGTCGCCCTGGAAAATGTCGACTATGAAGTGCTGGCCAAGGGAGATGCCACAGCATGGGAGGCTGTTGAAAAACAGGGTATTCAAAAGCTGAAAGACTATGATGTCGAAGGACTGCACGGCCCGGTAAGTTATACGCCCGGAGATAACCGGCTCTCAAAATCGGTACGCGTTTTCCAGGTACAGAATGGTGAGATTGTACCGCTAACCGACTGGATTGATGCGCCATTGGTTAAGTATGAAGAGTTTGATTGGTTTGGTAAGTAATATGTGAAAGCGATAGGGGCTCCGCTGCGGCGGAGCCCCGGTTAGGAAAACCCAGATATGCTCAGTTTAAACAACATTGAGGTTACCTACCTCAATGTAATAAGGGTATTGCACGGCGTCTCGATGACAATAGAGGACGGTGCCATTATTGCCCTCCTCGGGGCCAATGGGGCCGGTAAAAGCACTACCCTCAAGGCGATATCTGGCCTGCTCCATGTGGAGGAAGGAGAGGTAACCGACGGAAGCATCGAATGGAACGGCGAAAGAATAGATAAAAAAAACGCCGAGGAAATTGGCAAGCTTGGAATTATACAGGCACTCGAGGGACGCCGCGTCTTTGAACACCTGAACACCGAGGAAAACCTGCTGGTCGGGGCTTACTATCGACGCGACCGCCGGGCGGTAAGGCAGGACCTCGATATGGTGTATAATTACTTCCCGCGTCTGAAAGAGCTCCGCCGGAATATCGCCGGCTATCTCTCGGGCGGCGAGCAACAGATGCTGGTTATCGGCCGGGCTATGATGACGGCGCCCAAACTCATGATGCTGGACGAACCTTCATTAGGACTGGCGCCTTTACTTGTTGAAGAAATATACGATATTATTAAACGTTTTAATACGGAACGTAAAACATCGGTCCTGCTGGTGGAGCAGAACGTCAGAATTGCGCTGAGCATAGCCCAGTACGGTTATGTTATGGAGAATGGCCGGGTGGTACTTGATGGTACGGCCGATTTTCTCAGGAATAACGAAGACGTGAAAGAGTTTTATATCGGTCTGTCGGCTATGGGCACGAAAAAAAGCTACCGTGAAGTTAAACACTACCGGAGGCGAAAGAGATGGCTTTAGTCCAGAAAACGGGGCAGGGTGAGTTCTTCGATGAACTGGAGGTCATGCCTCCCGAAAAAAGAAGGAAATATCTCGACCAGAAATTATCGCAGACCATCGCTTATGCCTACAGTCATGCCCCGGCGATAAAGGAGATGATGGACAGGGCAGGTATCAGCCCTTCACAAATTCGCACCGTTAAAGACCTGGAGAAGCTACCGATTACGAGGAAGGCCGACCTCATTGAGATGCAGAAGAATAACCTGCCTTATGGCGGCTTTGCCGCGATACCCCATGAAGACATCGAGCGCGTCTTCATTTCCCCGGGTCCTATCTATGAAATCCAGCCCTCCAGTATTAAATGGTTCGCCAAATCATTCTGGGCTGCCGGATTCAGAAAGGGAGATGTGGTTATCAATACTTTCACCTACCATATGTCCCCGGCTGGCATTCTATTTCACGAAGCCATACGGGATTGCGGGGCTACGGTAGTTGTTGCCGGCACCGGCAATACCGACCTTCAGATTCAGATTATGAAAGACCTGAAAGTTACCGGATTCGTAGGCACGCCCAGCTTCCTGATGACTGTCATCAAGCGGGCTGAGGAAATGGGTTATAACCTCAAACGTGATTTTGCCATCAAGCGCGCCTGGTTTACCGGCGAGATGCTGCCACCCTCTCTCAGGGTAACCTTTGAAAAAGACTACAGTATCGCCACCACGCAGGCATACGCCGTGACCGAACCGGGTGGCGCCATCGCCTACGAATGCCGACAGCAATCCGGCATGCACCTGATGGATGAATACGTTACGGAAATAGCCGACCCCGAGACGGGGAAGCAGCTGGGACCCGGTGAAATAGGCGAGATAGTGGTGACTCCGATTCATAACAAGATCTGGGGCCTGATACGCTTCGGCACCGGCGATATGTCTTCATACATAACCGATGCCTGTCCCTGCGGCCGAACCGCCAGCCGGATTACCGGTATTGTTGGCCGCGCCGGCGATGCGGTTAAGGTGAGAGGCATGTTTGTTGTTGCCAAGCAGGCCGAGCAGGCAATCACGAGCTTCAGCCAGGTCACCAGATTCCAGCTAATTGTCGGTCGTAGGCAACACAGAGACGAGATTACCCTGAAGCTCGGGCTGGCGGACATGAGCGCCGGTACGACGAAACTGGCCGATGATTTGAATCAGAAATTCCAGGATACATGCCGCATCAAGATAGATAAGATTGAATTCGTTGAAACGGGAAGCATTCCGGAGGATAAACAGGGAATAGTGGACGAAAGGACCTGGGAGTAAGCCTGCACCGGTTAACGCCTTTCCTCTCCTAAATAAGCGGCGATGACCTGCGGGTTGGTCCTTATCTCCTCCGGCGTGCCTTCGGCGATTTTCTGCCCGAAATCAAGCACCGCTATTCTATCGGCTATATCCATAACCACGCCCATATCATGCTCGACGAGGATGATACAGCTCACACCATCCCGCAATACGGGAGTGTCCGGATAGGTATTTCCCTGCCCTTCGAATATGTCAATAATGAACCTGGCGATATCCTCTTTCTCCTCCAGATTCATGCCTGCCATTGGCTCATCCAGAAGCAAAACCTTGGGTTCCAGAGCCAGGGCACGTCCCAGCTCCACCCTCTTGCGCATTCCATAGGGAAGGGTATGAACTACCTTGTTTCTGATTGGTTCTATTTCCAGGAAATCTATGATAGCCTCTACTGTATCTCTGTGCCGAATTTCCTCGTCGTGCGCCCAGCCGAAATACAGGGCACCACTGAGGAAGTTCTGCTTGATAAAGACATGCCTGGCCGCCATGATATTGTCCAGAGTACTCAAGCCGGTAAAAAGCTCAATATTCTGAAAGGTCCTGGCCAGACCCAGCCGGGCTGCCTTGTCAGGACGAATCCGGGTTATTCTCTGATTCTCGTAATATATTTCACCCTTCTGCGGTTTATAGAAACCGTTTATGCAGTTCAAAAGGCACGTCTTACCGGCTCCGTTTGGTCCGATAATGGCCAGGATTTCATTGTCTTTAATATCCAGGCTGACATCCTTGATGGCCCTCACACCTCCGAAGGAAAGGCAGAGGTTTTCAATACGTATATTCGTCCTAGCCTGGTTGTCACCCTCAGTGATATCTTTCTCAGGCATGCCCATATCTCAATAATTCAGGCGTAATTGTCATGTTGCATTCTAATCCACCAGTGATTTATCCCGATACTGGACCAATCGGTGGCACTGCAGACCGGTGCAATCCAGTTGTTTCCCTGACTGCCGGCTCCTAATCTTGATTTCGCGCGCTGTTTCCTTGCTGGGCTTACTATACTTGTCATAGCCGGTGCATTTTAATGTGCCGTCTTTATATACCAGTAGAGTTACTTCGTCATCAACAGCATCACAATAAATCGTTGTCGCCGTTAAAACCCAGTCAGCCATGTTTAAAAAGTCCGTCTCCCAGTCTCGTAATGCCTTTTAATATTACAATTATTCAGACTGGAATTCAAACCGAATGACTTAAGTAATAGGTTAATGCATTACCAAGTTACTATTTACATACACCATCAGGTAACGAATAATACTTGCTAGGGAACTTATACAAAGACGCAGGGCTCCACGTATGTATCACCTGGAGGCTCGGGAGATTTTATATTCGCCTTCAGCGAAGAGGGCAGGGCAGGATAATGAAGCGTGAAAAGGGAGTCTCACTGATTGAGACGGCGGTGGCCTTAGCCATTCTGGCCGCTATCAGCGTGTCATTTCTTAACGGCGTGGCGACCACTTCAACCGCCCGCGCTACCGCTGACGAACAGGTATGTGCCAAAGCTCTGGCCGAGAGCATTATTGAGGACATAAAAAAGGGGCCTTATCTATCTTCATATACCCCTACAATCCCGGATGAATATCCCGGTTACACTGCTAATGTTACCGTTGAGAATCCGGTAAATGACAATATTCAGCAGCTAACAGTAACCATTCACCACCACAACCACGACGCGCTGATACTTGAGACTTACAAGATGAAACGCACCGGTAACTGAGAGCTATGAGTAAGATATCAATGTTACGGAGATTTAGGCTATTCAACAGGAATCAGGCTGGCTTTAGCATAATCGAGGTAATAGCCACAGTAATCGTTGTCGGTCTCATCGGCCTCGTGGCTAGTATGGCTATCGTTCAGGTATTGAATCAGACTTCCAAAAACAATGACTATACTACCGCCAGCCGGCAGACCCTGAATGCCATGTTCTGGATTAGCCGTGATGTCCAGATGGCTCAGAAAATACAACCGGACGGTGGAGGTTCCGGTTTCCCGCTTGTTCTGACATGGCTTGAGTGGGATGATACCTCCCATACAGTAAACTACACGCTGGAAAACAACCGACTCACACGCAGTTATTCCATCAATAGCAGCGAGCCGAGATTTACATCAGTAGCGGAATACATTAACCAGGAAACGCAAATGACTAACTGCGCATCTGATAATGGTGTGCTTACCCTGACAATCACCAGCAGCGTAGGTACAGGCGCGCACACGATTAACGTGACCAAGGTACGTAGTATCGCCTCCAGGCCTAATATCTAGCAACAGGGATGGCATAATGAAAAAAAAGATTGGAATAAAGCTATTCAAGGCACTACCCGATGAGACGGGGCAAGCCCTTATTATTGTCCTGGTGCTGCTGCTACTGGGAAGCCTGACGATTGTGCCGGTCCTTGACCACCTCCATACCGCTCTGAAGACCGGCGAGCAGTACGAAGATAAGACCAATATGCTCTATACCGCCGACGCCGGTATAGAAGACGGCCTGTGGCGGATAAAATACGACTTCATGGGCACGGATTATCACCCCTACGATTACAACACTGCCTGGCCTTACGAGACCGACACGCTAAACGGAAGGGTGGCCGATGTTACGATCAAGAATGTCTGGCTTCCAAGCAATGTGACACTTGATGACCTATATTTAAGCCCGGATGATGCCAAGAGCATGATCGAATCGGAAAAACTTGTGGTGGTCGGCACTTCCGGCGCCATTCCTGGCAAGCCGTACCACATCAAGATAGACTACACCCCCGCTATCGGTGATAACCTCTCTATAAAATCACTTGGCGTGTGGCTGCCGCAGGGCTTCGAGTATGCAGACAACTGCAGCCTGACACACGATGGCACATCCGTCCCTTATTATCCGGATTCTGAAACCATTACCGACTGCAACGGTGGCCAGACTGTTGTCTGGACATTCAATTACCCTTACCCACTCTTTACCGAGTTCCCCGGTGTCGACCCCGCGGCCTCAACCATGAGCATCGATTTGACTTTCAGCTATACGCCTCCGGCGGAGCACCCCAACCGCCTGCCCACAGCTATTGCCTGGTTAACCACCGACATGTACCCTGGCTCTCTCGGCACCAATCCGAATGATGTACCCATATCCTGGGATATGGATACCCGTATTTATGAAATTACCTCCACGGCCGGCGATACTCTAATCCAGGCCTTCTCTTCCAAGTGTGAATTACGCCAGATGGGAGATGCTATGGGTGGCGATTACGTAGCCATTGGCGGCTCATTGCTCGCTGACGATAGCCCCGTAGATAATATACGTGAGACCTGGCACACTCCCAGCAGTTATACACTCAATAGTATCCCCCCGGACGCCGACGTGATAGCCTCTTACCTGTACTGGGCAGGCTGGCGCAATGAGGCCTCAAAGGTATCCGTCCTGGCAGATTCCTGTACAAATATGGATACCTACTGGACTTACAGCAGCCCGACCGCCTGGAGTGTCGATTCCAGCCAGTACAAGGCCCATTACAGCAGTGGTGGCGATGCCGCGAGACACCTAACACTAAAAACACAAGACCTGTCATCTTATGCACCGGATTCCATTATTGTAACCTGGGAACAGGGCACCGAGTCTGGGTTCTCAGATAGCTGTGACAACTATGACAACTGGAATAAAGGTAACGCGTGGAGCATAAGCAGCGGCCGTTTCAGAGGTCATTCCACTCTGGCGGATGGTGACCCAGAACGGCTGCTGGAGCTAAAAGACGGCGAGGTAAACCTGGACGGCGCAGGAGCGGTTGACGTTTCCTGGACCATGTCGAAATGGGGAACGCTGGGGTCAGGTGATGGACTTGATATCGCTTTTTATAATAGTGCTCTCGGCTGGAGCAGCAATATACAGGTTTTTCGCGGGCCCTCTGATCCCCCCGCGTCTTATAGCTACACCATACCGGTGGGGTACCGCACCAGCGACTTCAAAATGAGATTCGAGCTGTTCGGTTTCGGCGGCTTTGGAGGGTCGTCAAGATATTTATATATCGATGATATCGAAATTGGAAGTGGCGGTTTGTCTTCATTGGACGGACTCGACTTCGCCTTTTCTGGTGATAGCGGCGGCACCTGGAGCAATTATGTCCAGGCTTTCAGAGGTGACCTGGGAAGTACCATGGAAGAGTTCGTGTATTCCGTCCCCGGAGAATATGTCAGTGCTAATTTTAGCTTTAAATATAAGCTAGTCGGCTGCAACGACTTCGGCGAAAAGGTATGCATTGACAACTTCAGGATACTGAATCTACCCATAGATACGGAAGTCACGTTTGCGATAGACAAGATAGGCGGGGGTAGTGGCGGGTATTCCGGGAATGTAACCGCCGAGCGCTCATACGTCATGCTCAATACTATGTGGGGTAGTCCCGAGGGATTCTCTTACGCCTGTGCGAGGGACGTTTCTTCCCTGGTAAAAACATATCCTATCGTCGCCGGGGAAGAACACCATACCGGTAACGCAACATACACCGTCGGTGGGGTATCGGCTGACCTCAATAGTAATTTCTCTTTTGCCGGCTGGTCCCTTATCATCGTTTATGCCAGTCCGAGTACAGCGGGGCACTATATCTATATCCGCGACGATAACTTCGCATTTCATCCCGGGACTGGTGGCAATCTGGACTTCGATGAGGACGGACTGGATGGCGGGGACATCACCAACTTCGTTGTTCCGGAACCAATTACAGACCAGTACGGCACCGTCAATGAGACAATAGCCGCCAAGCTTACCTGCTTTGTCGCCGAAGGTGATAACTTCGGAACATCCTCCATAAAGATTACCGGCCAGCAGTCCGGGCTTTCCAAGGACCTTTCCAATCCGAAAAGCCCGGCGACCGATGTCTGGAACGGAAAGTCTTACCCGGGAACCTATGAAGAGGGCGTGGATATAGATACTTTCACGTTACTCTGGGCGGATGATATACTAACACCGGGCGATAACGTACTGCACGTGGACTTATTTTCTAAAGATGATGCCTGGAACCTGATATATTTCATCATATCCGTCCGTAGCGAGACCGTCACCGGCGGTACCTCGCATTACATGATATACGGTTAGCACTTATCCGGCTGTAAATACCGCAGGGCTTTACGTTCAGCTTCTTCAGACAGCGCTGGTACGGAATCTCCAGACGGCTATCAGGCCGAATACCACAGCGAAACCAATGAGAGCCAGCATCTCGGGAACCACGGCCCCGAAATCGGCACCGAATAACATTAATTTATTGAATCCGGTGGTCGCCCAGGCATGAGGGCTTATCTTGGCCACGTTCTGCAGCCATCTGGGTAAGATAAAGAGAGGCCACCAGCAGCCGCCGAGTGGTGCCAGCACCAGCGCCGTGACCACAGCCAGCGAACCGGCACCGCGCTGCGTCTTGGCCAGCGTCGCCAACATCAGGGCAAATGCCGCCGACATAATAACCATCAGTATGGAAAGGATGATGACAGCCAGCGGAGACAACCCCAGGTCAATATGGAACACCAGAATGCCCACCACCCAGAATATTAATATCTGAATCAGCCCCCTGATTAGCGTACCGGAAAACATACCCCCCAGAATGGATTCCTTTTTTACCGAGGTAGCCAGCAGCCGTTCCAGGGTATTGTTCTGCCGCTCGCGCACGATTGTCTCGGCGGTCACCGCGGCGGCGAAAAAGACGAACATTACCAGGTAACCGGGAATAACATAATTGGCCGGGTTCTCCTCCTCCATCTCGCCCACTTTCTCGATATTGATTCCTATATAAGACGCCTCTGTTCCACCTACACCCTGCCCCGAGGAAATATCCGCCATTATCTGCTGGACGGCCTGAGTGATACTTTCCATATCAACCGAGATTAAGCCACCCTCGATGAGAAGCGCGATACTGGCATTGACGATGACCCGGTACGTACCAAGCTGGGAAGCGATGGCTCCGGCAAATCCATTCAGGGCGGCCCTGTCGTTAATGGCCCCGGCATCCACCACCACCTCAAGCTGAGCACCTGAACCCGTCATTATACCTTCTGTAAAATCGGCCGGAAAGGCGATAAAGCCAGCCAGTTCCCCATTCTCAACGGCGTGGTAAGCTTCATTATAGTCTTTATCCCAGACTATTATCGGTTCTCCGGGTCTGAGCTGAGACTCATCCACGGTTTCAATAGCGCCGATTATCTGGTGGCTGAGGCCGCTCTCTGCCTCCTGGGTGACCACATGAAGCTCCATACGTTTATCCTCAGCGGCACCAACATTGAGGAAATAGAAAATCACGACAAACATAAACGGGAAAACGATAAAGAAGAACACCGCAGCGCGGTCTTTGGCAAAGATGCTCAAATCCTTAAGAGCGATAAACCATACATAACTCAGTTGCTTCATAGCTTCCTATTTACCCCCGGGCATAACCCTGAAGAAAAGGCGGCTAACCAGAAGCCCCACGACCATGACGCCGGCCAGTATGCCCAGTTCTGGACCAACATCAGCCAGAGACCCTCCCTTGGCTATGATAGTATTGAAAGCGTCATTGGCGTAGGTATTAATAGATAACCGGCTGATAGTATAAAAGGCCGAATCCTTGGCGATTTCAAAGAAAGTGCCGCCCAGCATGAACGTAATTACCGAGAAGACAACGGCGATCCAGGTAGCGCCTTCCTCGCCGCGGGCGATTGAGGCTATTACCAGCCCCAGGGCGCCGGCGGCCGCCGCGAAAATAAGGGTAATAACGAGACATTCAATAAAGGATAACGGCGTAAAAATTTGAAACACAATATAAGATAGAACCAGCAGTATTAATGTCTGCACAAAACCACGCGAGATACTGGCAAAAAACTTGCCGAGGAAAAGCTGCCCCACGCTGAGTCGGGTGGTGAGTAACCGCTCCAGCGTCCCCTTGCGGCGCTCCTCGACGATAACCCGGGCGCTCAGGGTTATCGCGAAGAGGACATACATGGTAACGATACCGGGAAGATACTGATTAACGAAATCAGGACTGCCGCCCAGCGTTTCTTCACGGACACTCACAACAGGGTCTTCGCGTTCCTGTTCCAGGAACTCCTGCACAGCGACGTCAATGTGCTCTTGAGATACGCCCTGCCCCAGAAGACTTGCGCTGACCTGACCGCGAACCTGAAACTCCTGGTTGATATCCTCAGCCACGCCACGAACCATGCTGGCAACAACCTGGTCCCACTGTGCGGTGTTGCCCCTCTGCCTGAAACTTAATTGCGTTCTGTCTCCCGAGGTCAGCGCTCTGGAAAAGCCCTCGGGAATATAGGTAACCAGCAGCACGTCCGACCTTTCCAGCTTGGTATCCGCCTCGGCCGGGGTCAGCAATTCAACATCAAGGCCTTCAATTCCATCCAGCTTTTCCAAAAAGACGGAGGCGTAGTAACCTTTGTCCTCGTCCACCACATAGGCAGTCCCTTCGAACGTCATCGGTCCGCCGAAGGCGGCATAAATCAGGGCGAAGGTGACAATAGGCAGGAGCAGGCTGAAGGAGAGGTCTCCCTTGTCCCGCAGATACAGTCGAACTTCATTCAGGGCAATATATAATGCTCTCTTCATATATTGTCTAGTCGCGGAGACTCCGTCCGGTCAATTTCAAAAAGACATCCTCCAAGGTTACTTTGTCAGGCGACCCTATTTCTCCTTTGAGTTGATATGGTGTATCCATCCTGATTACCTTACCACCGTCCATGATAGCGATGCGGTCGCAGAGCCGGTCGGCTTCTTCCATGTAGTGAGTTGTATAGAGAATCGTCATGCCCTTATCCCGCAACCCCCTAATGGTTTCAAAAATATTATTCCGTGACTGCGGGTCAATGCCGACGGTCGGCTCATCCAAGAAGACAAGCTGAGGACTGCCCATAAGGGCAATGGCAAGATTAATACGCCGCTTCATACCACCGGAATATTTGGCCACTTTTCCCCTGGCTCTATCTTCAAGTCCCATCAGTTTCAGGTGAGACATTGCCTGGGTGCGTGCATCCCTGCCGTTCAGTCCTGCCATCCGCCCGAAAAAGACCATGTTTTCAAGTGCGGAAAGGTCTTCATATAAGGCCAGGTCCTGCGGACAGACGCCGATAAGACCTCGAATAGCTTCGGCATCTTGCCGGATAGAATAGCCCCCTATCGTAATTTCGCCGCTGTCGGGTTCCAGAACTGTGGACAGCATACGTATCGTTGTCGTCTTGCCGGCACCGTTGGGCCCGAGAAGACCGAAAATTTCGCCCTTGCCTATAGTAAACGAAACGCCGTTAACAGCCTTGAAATCATTAAAACTCTTGTGAAGGTCTTCCGCTACCAGAAATGCCTCAGCCATAGCCTCACCTCCGCTTTGCCTTATTTAAGGTGGGTTGCCGTATTATATACCTTGAGTATCTAGGTTTGCAAGACTTTATAAGATATAGATATAGATATAACAGCACCTAAAAATAGCGGGGCCTCCTGTCGGAGGCCCCGTATCATTCTTGTCCTTAGCCAGGCTTATTTATAGAGTTCCCTGGCCACATCATCCAGGCCAAGCTCCAGCAATTTCTCCTTACTGGGCTTGCCAGTCTTGCGGTCCCAGCCCCGGGCCGCGTAGTATTCGTTAAAAAGGTCGTCCTCAGTCATGGTTATCCCGGCACGGGGGCCTTCTTTCTTAGGCGGGATACCCAGCAACCTGTCAGGGTAGTGCCACGGCGTTTTAATACCCTCGCGGACATTAAAAGCCTGCCGCATATTCTCGATACGCTCACCTGTCTTGAGCAACTCCTCCTTGGTGAGGTCCCAGCCGGTGATGACCCGCAGGGCTTCAAAAAGAAATTCGCCGCTACCGTACCCATCTCCCAACACAATCATGCAGATACCGGCAGCGTTATAGACCTGAGTCAAGTTGCTACCGTACGTATGCGGCTCGCCTCGCCCCTTGTAAGATTCCCGGTCGTACTCAGGCATCACATCATCAGGGTAGGGCCCTTCCCCGCCCTGAGTATGGCGGGCGGGGGTCGGCTCACCCCCGTAAGCAATGGCAAAGGCCGGGCCACCCCTCGAATCATGCGCCGGGACTTCCTGTCCGCCGATATGCATGGCGTATTTCTCGGCACCCCTGCCGATTTTTTCGGCGGCTTTCTTGACACCATCGGCGATGATATCACCGAAGCCTTCGCGTTTGGCCAGCTTCTCCAGCATGGCTACGATGGAC
>CAZPQB010000058.1:0-11429 GCA_964588605.1 uncultured Dehalococcoidaceae bacterium
TCCCTGCCGAACAACGGCGAGAATCCCTTAAGTTCACTCATTTTCAACTGCGCGAAAGATTTTCCCTTATCCTCGGCGTAGCTAACCAGCCTGGCGACGATATCATAGGCGGTGCGAAAGGCCTCACCTTTTTTTACCAGATAGTCAGCAAGGTCCGTTGCCAAAATATAGCCTGTTTCGACCGCCTTTCTGGTATTTTCCGCTTTGATTTTCAGCGTTTTAATCATGCCGGTAAATACTTCCAGCGTTGATAACAGCGTGTCCACAGTATCAAAGAGGCCGTGCTTATCCTCCTGCATATCCCTGTTATAGGTAAGGGGCAGGGCTTTCATGGCCGTCAGCAAGGCCATGAGATTGCCGTATACCCGCCCGGTCTTGCCACGAGCCAGTTCCGCCACGTCAGGATTCCTCTTCTGGGGCATGATACTGCTGCCGGCGGCGTAGGCTTCATCAATCTCAATAAAGTCGAACTCCGCCGAAGACCACAGCACAATTTCTTCAGCCAGACGCGAGATATGCATCATACAGATGCTTGCCGTGGCTTGATAATCCAGGACAAAGTCGCGGTCAGAAACGGCATCAAGGCTGTTCTGGCTAATCTGGCTGAAGCCCAGTTCACGTGCCAGGAAATCCCTGTCCACGTTATAGCCGACACCGGCTAAAGCTCCGCTCCCCAGCGGCATGACATCAGTACGCTTGAGACAATCATTAAAGCGGGCAATATCACGCTGGAACATCTCGAAATAGGCCAGGAAGTGATGCGCCACCAGAACCGGTTGCGCCGACTGCAAATGGGTATAGCCCGGCATCACCGTATCCTTGTTGGCGTCGGCCTGTTCAACCAGCGCCCTCTGCAATCCCCTCAACCCGGCAATAGTATTTGAGATTGCCTCCTTGATAAAGAGGCGTAAATCCATAGCTACCTGGTCATTCCGGGAGCGGGCGGTATGAAGCTTACCCCCCACCTCCCCCACCTTCTCAATAAGCCGGGACTCAACGGCCATATGTACATCTTCCATCTCTGGCTTTACTTCTAATTTACCCTGCTCTATTTCCTCCCGGATGGATACCAGCCCCCAGGCGATGGTCTCGCCATCCTGGTCGGAGATAATACCCTGCTTGGCCAGCATACCGGCATGGGCGATACTGCCGGCTATATCGTACTTGTATAGACGCCAGTCAACGGGTATAGAGGCGGAATAGGCGACCACCGATTTATCCGCTGGCTTCTTAAAACGACTGCGTATATTAGCCATACTAGCCCTCCTCCGGTTCTTCCGGCCCTACGATGCTGAGCGGCCCCTCTTTATCACCCAGTAGCTGCACCTGAGCCTGGGTCCTTACCGACAGCCCCCACAGGTAAATAAAGCCTTCGGCGGCGCTGTGGTCATACCGGTCACCTTTATCATAAGTGGCGAGACTGATATTGTAGAGCGACTTGGGTGCCTTCCTCCCGACAACAGTCGAGTGACCTTTGAACAACTTAATCCTGACCGTCCCCGTTACGTAGCGCTGTGAACTGAGTATATAGGCGGACAGGTCTCTGTTAAGCTGGCTGAACCACAGGCCGTTATAGATAAGGTCAGCGCACTCCTGGGACACCTTCTGTTTAAAGCGCAGTTGCTCCCGCGATAGGGTCATTGCCTCCAGCGCCTGATGTCCCTGCAGCAGGACGGTAGCCGCCGGGGCTTCATATATCTCCCGCGATTTTATGCCGACTACCCTGTCTTCAATATGGTCAATTCGGCCGATACCATGACGCCCGGCCATTTCGTTTAGCTGCTGAATCAGGGAGACGCCATCCATTTTCTGTCCATCAATAGCCACCGGAATGCCCTTCTCAAATCCAATCTCAACATACTGCGGTTTGTCCGGAGCCTTGTCCGGAGACTTCGTCCAGGTAAAAACGTCATTCGGCGGCTCGTTCCAGGGGTCCTCAAGGACGCCGCACTCGATACTCTTACCCCAAAGGTTCTCGTCAATTGAGTACGGACTTGAGGCCGTGATGGGGACAGATATGTTGTGTTTTTGGGCGTAGGCGATGGTCTCGTCCCGCGTCATACCCCATTCCCGGGCCGGTGCGATAATCTTAAGGTCAGGCGCCAGGGCGTTAATACTGACATCAAATCTTACCTGGTCATTTCCCTTGCTGGTACAGCCATGGGCCAGCGCCGCCGCGCCCTCCTCCACGGCAATATCCACCATCAGTTTAGCCATAAGCGGCCTTGATAGAGCTGTAGCCAGCGGATACTGTCCCTCGTAGAGTGCATTTGCCTGTAGAGCCGGGAATATGAAATGCCTGACGAATAACTCTTTAGCATCGATTACCACAGCTTTTATGGCACCGACATCGAGCGCTCTCTGGCGGACAGCCGAGAAATCACGCTCATTACCGACATCGATGGTAACAGCAATGACATCAAGATGGTATTTCTCCTGCAGCCACTTAACGGCTACCGAGGTATCGAGTCCGCCGCTATAAGCCAGTACCACTTTATCCGACACCCCGGGCCTCCCTTAATGGCGAAAGCTTCAGTTCTTCCATTCGAAATTACTTGTTAGAAAGTTGACGACTTCAGAATAAACACCGGGGTACTGCCATGAATAATCATGCCCTGGTGCTTTTAACCAGCTCAGTATATCACCGGGGTTATCATCCGGCGATGACAGACCGAACCAGCCTTTAATAGTAGCCCATATCATGGCCGGCACATTGCCGTAGCTAAAAGTATCAATACCCCGTCCGTTGCTGTTCATCAGCAATGTTCTATCCAGTGCCGTAGGTTTATGCCAGAAAGGCGTCCCCGTCTGAATACTGTAAACCTGCGGTTTGTCCTTTAGAATACCCATGGTTTTATCAGAGATAACCGTCCCCGTGCTTTCCCCAGCGACAATAACCTTGAGGTCCGGAATATGGTCCGTGAGAAACTCAACCCGCCTGGCCAGCTCCCAGGATTTATGAGGATAGCGAGTCACCACTTCAACAAACTCCTTCATACACCCTCGCAGTCCGCCGCTGGTCCTCCGATAGTTCAATACCAGCGATTTGTAACCCAGACCTTCCAGTTCCGATTTAATGCCGTCAAGGATACTAGCCCAGCCAGGCGTATCCATCGTTAAGTTCCACCCCCAACCACCCGAATTAAAGACAACGACAACATCCATGTCCCGGGCTTCCACATATGTAGCCACCAACTGGTCCACCATACCCTGGAGCTTGTCCTGACTATGGCCAACCAGCTCAGCGGCCAACTCCGTGGCATCATCAATCACCGATTGAGGTACAGTCGAATATTCATATACAGGTATATCTGGCTCCTGAAAACCAACCTCTTTCGCCATGCCGACCTCTGTATAAAATATACTTAACCATACAACAGCAATCAGTGGTACAGCAACTAGGGCTGCTACCACCGCCAACCCGCCATATTTCTTTAACATCACCGTCCTTCAGACTTCATTCTAGCAATATTCAGTTAACAATTCCAGAGAATACATTATCCAATATACCGAGGGCCTGGTCAACCTCTTTATTACCGATAGTCAGCGGTGGTATCAGGCGAATGGCATCGGGCTTAAGCTTGTTGACCAGCAGCCCTTTTTCAAGGCAGGCCATCAATACGTCCTGAGCGATATCGCTGTTAAACTCGATAGCCACCAGGAACCCACGACCGCGTACATCTTTGATAAACGGATATTTGGCTTTCAGTCGCTTCAGCCCCTCCATGAGGTAATGCCCCACCTTCCTGACATTACCGGGAATATCATTATCTATGACGTATTTCAGCGTAGCATAAGCCGCCGCACTGGTAACCGGATTGCCGCCGAAAGTGGCGTTATGGTCTCCAGGCACGAAAACGGCGGCGTTTTCTCTGGCGAGCACCGCCCCAATGGGTATGCCGCCGCCAAGTCCCTTGGCGAGAGTCAGTATATCAGGTTCGACCCCGTAGAGTTGATATCCAAAAAGAGTCCCAAGGCGGCCTATACCCGTCTGGACTTCGTCCAGTATCAGTAATATCTCTTTCTGGTCACACCACGCCCTGACCTTTTGCAGGTAATCGTCATCGGCGATGTTGACACCCCCCTCCGCCTGTACCGGCTCCAGCATTACGGCACATGTCTTCTCCGTAGTTGCGGCTTTGATAGCTTCGATATCGTTATTTTTCACGTTGATAAAGCCTTCTGGTAAAGGAACGTAAGGCGCGTGCATCTTCGGGTTCCCGCTGGCCGCCGTCAAGGCCAAGGAACGGCCGTGGAAGGAGTCCAACGTGGTGATAACCTCATAAGCACCGTTCAGCTTGAGATGACCATAGCGTCTTGCCAGCTTTACAGCGCCCTCGTTGGCTTCCAGTCCGCTATTGCAGACAAAGACCCTGTCCAGACAGCTGTTTTCAACCAGAAGCTGAGCCAGTTGAAGCTGGGGAACGGTATAGTACCAGTTAGAAGTCTGTATGAGAGTACGTGCCTGCTCGGCGACGGCATTAATCACCACCGGATGGCAGTGCCCCAGACAGTTGACCGCCAGCCCGTTTACGAAGTCCAGGTACTCCTTGCCTTTGTCGTCCCAGACCCGTACCCCCTTTCCCTTTACCAGGGTTACCGGCACACGCACGATGGTCTGCATATAATATTTACTTTCCAGTTCCTGCCAGTCAGTCATTTTTAGCCTTTATTATTGAGGGGGTAATCTACCTCTCCCCCTGTATCCCCCTCTCCTTCAAAGGAGAGGGGGAAGATTTTCATGAAGAGGGGCTTCGCCCCTCTTAAACTGCCCATTCTATTTGTATATTAACGTGCCGCCATCCTGCCCTTCTACCTCCTTAACGAGGGCATGCGGCTTTCTACCATCTATTATACGGGCCAGCGAGCCGGCAGTTAAAGCCTTCAGGCAGGCGTTAATCTTGGGAATCATTCCCCCCGAGACCACCCCAGAAGCCACCAAAGCCTCCGCTTCACCTGCGGACAAACGGGATACCACCCTTCCTGTCTCGTTTCTAATGCCGTCAACATCGGTCAGGAAGATAAGCCTTTCAGCGCCAAGGGCCGCCGCGATATCACCGGCAACGGGGTCGCCATTGAGGTTGATAATCTGCGGGGCATCGTCAGGTCTATCTACCGAGTGCAGGCTCACCGGCGAGACTACAGGGACGAACCCTTCATTGAGCAGCGTTTCCAGAACGGCCGGATTTACCTTTTCCACGGTTCCCATGTAGCCCATTTCCGGGCTTTTCATTTTACCCTCGATAACCGCCCCGTCGACACCGCTGATGCCGACGGCCCGTCCGCCTTTACTGTTAATCGCCGCCACGATTTCCTTGTTGACCAGCCCCGCCAGTACCGCGGTCACCACCTCCAGGGTCGCCTTATCAGTGACACGCTCGCCCCGCACAAACTGCGTCGGAACCCCCTGCTTCATCAACCACTCGGTGACGGCGCTCCCGCCACCGTGGACGATAACCAGCGATTCCCCCCGCTTCTGTAGAGATACGATATCCTCGATGGTGGTGTCCCGGCTGCTGAAGGTAGACCCGCCTATCTTAATTACCGTAATATTTTTCATTTCGCATCAATCCTGGCAAATATCACGTGGTATATACGCTGTTAATAGTTACATATTCCTCGGAGAGGTCGCAACCCCAGGCCGTAGCCCCGGCGCTGCCTATGTTCAAATCCAGAGAGATGGATACCTCGTGGCTATCCAGCACCCTGACCACTTCCTCTCTATCAAAAGCAAGCGGACACCCGTTTTTCACCAGGCAGATGCCGCCGATATCAAGTTCAAGCTTATCAGCCGCTAGTTCGGCGCCGCTGTATCCCGCCGCCATTACCACCCGCCCCCAGTTAGGGTCACTGCCATGCACCGCTGCCTTAACCAGCGACGAACCGGCTATAGTCCTGGCGGCCAGCCGGGCATCGGCCACGCTGGCGGCGCCGCTGACCTTAACCTCGATAAGCCTGGTAGCGCCCTCGCCATCACGGGCGATTTCCCGGGCAAGATAGATACAGGCCTGATTCAGCGCCCGCTGAAAGACCTCCGCCTGCCGGCTGCCCGGTGCCACCGGCCCGCTACCGGAAAGACCGTTAGCCATAATGAGCACCGTATCGTTGGTGCTGGTATCACGGTCAATAGAGACCATATGGAAGGAAATATCCACGGCCTCCCGCAACGCCTTCCGCAGAAAATCCACGTTGACACCGGCATCGGTAGTCAGGAAACAGAGCAGGGTCGCCATATCGGGATGAATCATCCCGGAACCCTTGGCCATCCCCCCGATGATAAAATTGCCTTCCTCCACCCTGACGGCCACTTCCTTGGGCATGGTATCCGTTGTTATTATCGCCCTGGCCAGGTCATGGCCGCCATCGGCGGTTAGAACCACTCCGGGCAAAACAGCCCTGATGTTCTCTATCGGCAGCGGCCGGCCGATGATACCGGTACTCGCCACCAGAACGATTTCCGCTGATACCCCGATATGACGGGCAGCCAGTTCGGTCATCTCCACTGCATCCGCCAGACCCTGCTCACCGGTACAGGCATTGGCATTACCACTGTTCACTACCAGGGCCACAGCCTTGCCCTGCCGCAACCGCTGCTGTGACAGGACTACCGGCGCCGCCTTTACTCTGTTTGTGGTAAATACAGCCGCCGCGGTACAGGGTACTTCAGAAAAGAGTATGCCCAGGTCCAGGCAATCTTCCCCATTATTTTTAATACCGGCGCTGGTAGCGCCGGCAAGAAACCCTCTGGGGGAGGTAACTCCACCCCCGGGGACAAGCTCAGTACTGGCTTCCATTTATTCAAACTATATCATACTGAACGTCAGCAGGCAATCGCCCGATAGTCATAGATACTTGCTTGAAACACGTGACTAACGGATGATAAACTCAGAATGTGAAAATCGTACGCTATACCACCGGCAGGAAAGCTGAGTACGGGATATTAGACGGCGATTCGGTCAAGACCCTCGCCGGTAATCCCTATCGCCGTCTGACGACGAACGGACAGCGTCATAAACTGAGTGATTTAAGGCTGCTGCCGCCCTGTACACCTTCTAAAATTGTTGCACTGGGATTGAACTACCGCAGCCATGCCGAAGAAGTCAATATCAAAATACCCACCGAACCACTGATTTTCCTCAAACCATCGACATCAGTTATCGGCCCTGAAGACAGCATTATTTACCCGGAATCGTCACAGCAGGTCGACTACGAGGGAGAACTGGGAGTCGTTATAAAAAAACGCGCCTGCCGGGTATCCACTAAAGAGGCAGGCCAGTACGTCCTGGGTTATACCTGCTTTAACGATGTTACGGCTCGCGACCTCCAGTATCAAGACAGACAGTGGACACGCTCCAAGGGCTTTGATACCTTTGCCCCCATCGGACCCTGCATCGAGACGGAGCTTGACCCAAATAACCTCTGGCTGGAAACCTACCTCAACGGCGAACTGAAACAGAAGACCAGCCCCAGCGACCTTATTTTCCCGGCTTATGAGCTGGTAAGCTTTATCTCCCACGTGATGACACTGCTCCCCGGCGATGTTATCGCTACCGGAACCACCAGCGGTATCGGCCCGATGCAGCCGGGTGATACCGTGGAGGTAAAGATAGAGAATATCGGCACCCTGAGAAACTATGTGGTACATCCGTGATTTCCAGTAATAACTTGCATGGACATAAAGGAGTAAAATGGAACGGAAGATAGTCTATTACGATAAGCCCGGCGGGGATGAGAATACCGATAAGACATTAGCGTTGGCCCGGCAGCGTGCGGAGGAACTGGGCATCAAGACGGTTGTGGTGGCGTCAACGGTCGGCGGGACCGCTGTTAAAGCCATGGATGTCTTCAAAGGTTACGAAGTAATCGTCGTTACCCACACCGCCGGCTTCCGTGAACCGAATACACAGGAGTTTACCGAAGAGAACCGGAAAATCGTCGAGAGTAAAGGAGGTATAATATTAACGACGACTCATGCTTTTGGCGGCGTCCACCGCTCGCTGGGCCGCGGCGATGGTCCCCCGCCCCCACTGCCCGTTATCGGCGATATCATCGCCATGACCCTCAGGATGTTCGGCCAGGGTATGAAGGTGGTCTGTGAGACAGCCGCCATGGCGGCTGATGCCGGCCTGGTGCGCACGGATAAGGAAATTATCTCTATTGCCGGGACGGGGAGGGGTGCCGATACGGCCGTGGTGGTAAAGCCCGATTATGTCCACCGCCTTTTCAACCTCAGGGTCAAAGAAATTATATGCAAACCGCGCCTCTAATCCAGGTGATTTCATCATGCACCATACTCTGAAATTCTATAACAAGCGACGCCGGTGGTTCCTCAAGTTCTATATATTCTTTGCCAGATGGACCAGGATACCTCTGCTCGGGCGGCTGGTCAGGTGGGTAGCCAACACCTACGGCGGCAACATGCACGGCGCCTATCTGCTTACGCCTGCGGAAGCGCGGGACCTGGTGAATACCGCCGAAGGGGTAGCCGTCGGTCCCTGCACCTGCCGGAAGGTATTTCACAACTGTGATAATCCTGTAGATGTCGAGATATTGCTCGGGCCAACCCGGCACATCCTCCTGGAGTCCATGCCACATGATTCCCACGAAATAACCAGAGAAGAAGCCCAAGATATATTGCAGGACTGCCACCGGAGAGGGCTTATCCACACCGTTATCAAATGCCGGGGTGATTTCTACGCCATATGCAATTGCTGTTCCTGCTGCTGTGTGCCTCTGCGGCTCAGCAAGCAGTATGGCATCGGTAGTGCCCTTGTCAGACACAAAGATATTGTGCAGGAATTCCGGGAATATCAGATATCGTACCGGGCCGAAGAGAACGCCTAACCGAGAAATCCCGCCAGAGTGTGGGAGAACTCACGAAGCTCGTCCCGGTGGACATTGTGGCCGCAGTTCGTAAAGACCTTCAACTGGCAATCAGGAATCACCTGTGCTGCCGCATAGGCATGCCTTACCGGAACAATGGGGTCTTTAGCCCCCCACACCAGCAGAGTCGGCATCAGTATTTCCGAAAGGCGATTGGCCAGCACGAGAGTCTGCTCTTTAAGCGTGGTGATACTGCCGCCTATGATTACGCTGGCCGGGGAGAGAGGCATGATGAATTCAACCTGCTCCATGAAAGTCTGGACCAGCCACTTGATAGTCTTCAGCACTGCCATCGTAATTGACCCTATAGACCTCAGCAGCGCCGGTATTGAAAGTACTCTGACCCACAGAGCGATTTCCCTCCCCAGGCACAGACTGCTTACCAGTACCAGCTTCTTAATTTTGTGAGGGAATTCAAGCGCATAATTGAGAGCGACGCCGCCCCCCAGAGAATGACCCACCAGGTAGAACCTGTCGAGTCCCAGATTGCCCGAAAAACCGTCCATGAATTTCGACAGTTCCGGTATATAGTAATTGCCATTCAGCGGCTGGCTGGCCCCATAACCGGGAAGGTCAGGTGCATAAACCGTGTACTTATCAGAGAGCGCTTCAATATTGCTCAACCAGGTCCTGGCATCACCGCCGCCACCGTGAATCACCACCAGCGGGTCTCCCTGCCCGGCGGTATAATAGCGAACGCCAAGTCCGTTTACGTTTATTTTTCGGCTACATATGTTATGCATGATTTTTTATTGCAGCAATCGACCTTCAGAAAAGGCAAGATTGCTTAATATCTTACCAGGAGCACACCACAACGCTATCTCAATAGTGGTGTAAAACCTTACAAAAAAGTCACAAAAAAATACTACCCTTACTCTACTTTATATAACGATTTAGGGTAGTATTACGTTACCCCGCTTCTTTTTTATTTTAACATAGAAAAGGTTCACTTGGAAATACGGTCAGCCCGTACCTTTTGTGGAGGGTAACCCCGTATTTTGGTATGGTTGACGCCCATTAACTCTACTCTACCAGAAGAATATTAAGAAATAATTAATATATTTACCTGGCGAGCTTTGCCACCTGTAGAGGGAAATTCTATCCCTACCGGTAAAACCTCCACGGGAGTCAGGCGGGAATACATCAAAAATAGAAAAGAACAGTTTTGACTTTGAGCCATAGATTGTATACTGTATGCTCAATCGGAGGTGTGCCATGAAAGTTTTAGTAGTCTATGACTCCGTCTACGGGAACACGGAGCAAATCGCCAGAGCTATCGGCGGGGGTATTACGGGTGACGTCAGGGTGATACGCGCCGGTGAAGCCAGTCCTGCCGAACTGGAGGGGATTGACCTGCTCATCGCCGGTGCACCGACACAGGGGGGCAGGCCGTCGCCGGCGATGCAGGGTTTTCTTAAGAAAGTAACGGAACCGTTAGTTAAGGGCATGAGTGTAGCCACGTTCGATACCAGAATCTCGGCGAAATGGGTCGGCATCTTCGGCTACGCCGCCGGAAAAATCGCCAAGAATCTGGAAAAGAAAGGTGGAAACCTCATCCTGAATCCCGAACCGTTTTTCGTTAAAGGAACGCGGGGTCCGCTTAAGGAGGGCGAGCTGGAGCGAGCTGCCGGCTGGGCACAGGAGGTTATCAAGAACATAAGCTAAGTCAGAGAGTTACCCACTATTTGGTATGTGTCCCGAAGGCTATCGACCGCCCCATTAGCTCTTCAGGGTACTTGAAATTCATCTTGGCCAGCGCCACCATCTGCCTTCCGAGGTCGAAACACGCCTTCAGGCACTGTTCCAGTCCGCTGACCCCATCCGGGCCGGCATAAGCGGCGACAAACCGGGCCGGCAGCATGGGCCGCGTGACAATATAGAAATACAAATCCTTGAGGACATCAATAAGTCCGAGGCTGCCGCACACCGTGACGACACCACCGACCTTGTTGGCCAGGCCCCCGGACGGATTCAGGGCGATTGACCGGTCGATGATGGTCTTGGCCTGGGATGCCATACCGTAGAAATATACCGGGGCGCCGAAGACAATGCCGTCGGCTTCCTTAATCTTATCGTACAGACCCTGCATATCGTCCTTGATGTGACACTCGCCCGTCTTCGTGCATCCCCAGCAGCCGTCGCAGGGTTGGAGGTTTTTGCCATATACACTATAAAGTTCTACTTCCGCGCCGTCCCGCTTCGCCCCTTTCAGCACCTCGTTCAAAAGGGCTGCGGTATTGCCGTCTTTGCGCGGACTGCAGGAAAGACCCAGGATTTTCATGTACATTCTCCTTTCACGAGATTATTTAGGCCGATATATATTTTACCTGAAGTGGTCATTCCCCGCCACTTCTTTGATACAGGGAACCCCACCCCCTATCCTCTCTCGGTGTTATCTATTCCCACCCGCCGCCCTCGTATCATTTGTGGCTTAGGCCGTAGACAGCCCCACCCCACACACAGGAGGGAGGTAGCGACCATCTTGGACTGCCTTGATTTAATTCTGGAATAATAAATTAAATTGATGATTAGTTAAGGAGCTTTAT
>CAZPQB010000058.1:11439-13478 GCA_964588605.1 uncultured Dehalococcoidaceae bacterium
GCCACCCCTTCTCCCCCCCCCCTTCCTGTCATTCTCGCGAAAGCGGGAATCCAGATTCTACCTCACCCCCTGTGTTTCACTTTCCTTGGGAGGGGACTGGAATGAATATTGATGTTTATTTATGTAAAATATTTATTTATGGTGTTATAATATCTCAAAAGGTCATGGGAGGTTTATTATGAGTAATGAACAGGAAAGAAAGCCGCCACAAAGAAGAGAAGGAGAAAAAACTTCAAAAGAACACAAACGGGAATTTAAGGAGGCTGAGTATCATAAGCCGCCTGATAGAGATGATGTTCCTCCGCCACCTTCACCGCCTGCAAAAGAAAAATCAAATGAAGATTAGTACGTAAAGATAAGTAATAATGAACATAGAATCATTACCTCTAGTAATATTTATACTATTACCGGGGTTTTTGAGTTGGCTTATTTTTTGTTGGGGTACTGTTAGCCGTAGGGTAAATCAAATTCAGTATATATTTATAAGTCTTCTCATAAGTCTGTTGTCATTTACTATAGCATATTATTTTGTATATTTAATAAAGTACATTTGTGTGAATTTATTTAGTGCTTCATTGAATATTGCCCAATTTCCACAATATATGCAGATTTTAGGTAATCCTGAGATATTACCATTAGAATTGTGGATAGCATTGTATATCATAGCAATTATTTTGGGTTTTATATTAATAGCACTATACAGAAGTGAAAAATTCGCAAAAATCTTTGCTAAGCTTGGTCTCGATTTATATGCCGCAGAAGATTTATGGTACAGATTATTCCATCATTCAGATTTCGTTACGTTATATCTTAAAGACGGAAATATTATAGCTGGTTGGCCAACATATTATTCGCAAACTGGAGAAAAGAACCGCGCTGAATTGTATGTCACTAAAATACATTACTATCATGATAATAAATGGATTGAGCCTGATGCATCTGTAGATGGTGTTCTAATTAATACTAGCTCTATATCTCGTATTGAATTTAGAAATCCATTATTAACTCATCAAACAGAAACAGAGGTAAATAAAATAAATAGAATAAGGTGGTGGCATTGGTTTGAGTACGTGGCAAGGTATTTTGTATGGGCTTTTGGATTAACACTTGCCTGCATTACAGTAATAGATGTTATAGGTTCCCTACCTGAAAGAAGTGCTGTCTTGTTGTTAGTTGCATTGATTATATTCATGATTGCTGCACTTGTCACTTGGTACTTTGATGTATCTAGATTATTCCCACGGAAAAGAAGTAGGTAATATTAATATTATCTTTTCTCTTATTTCCTCTCCAATTACTAATCACAATAGTGTGCATGGCGGCTTTCCCCGCCTCCGGCAACTTATGCCGCGAGGTTGGCTGGGTGGGAAAAGATATCTAAAAGGTGGGTGGGGTGGTGTTTTATTGTGGCATCTGATGTTATATAATTTGCATATTGGGAGTATGAGAATTTATTTGTGAAACGCAAAGAACTGATAAAATATATAGTAGGTCAGGGTGCTCTTTTTATCAGAGAAGGAAGACGGCATAGTATTTATGCCAGAGGTGAATACAGAACGGAAATTCCAAGGCACAATGAAATACTTGATGAACTCGCCAGGAAGATTTGTCGGGATTTGGATATCCCTTTTATTAAATAGAACGGAGTACACGGTTCAATGGAATACAGAGCAGTAATAAAAAAGGCAGACGGCTGGTGGATAGGGTGGCTTGTTGACCTGCCCGGCGTCAACGCGCAGGAAAAAACCAAGGAAAAGTTGATTGAGTCTTTAAAAATCGGGGCTGAGGACCTGCTCAACACCCCCATCGAGCCAAAGGATGAGGAAGAACTGGTAAAAATCGAGGTGTAGTTAACTAAGAATCATTGGTTCAAATATCATCATCTACACTTTACTATTTTCTCAATGGTAAGTTTCTCCCTTTCGTAAAGGGAGATTAAGAGGGATTTAATATCCTTCCCCCTTTCCTTTTCCCCTCCCGTTCCGCTAAAATAACCTTGAAATGAAAGAAAGCCAGACCCCCATCCGCCAGCAGTACCT
>CAZPQB010000059.1:0-13445 GCA_964588605.1 uncultured Dehalococcoidaceae bacterium
TGCGGGCAGGGTTGGGGGGCAGGTAATGGCTCACCTTATCGCCGTCTTTATGCCCCGCCACCACCGCCGTAAACTCACTCCTGAGAAGCTTGGCCAGCTGCGGGCTGGACTCATAGATGGCTTCCTCGGTGGCTTCGTCTTTGCCCCGGGCGATGGGCTTGCGGCCCGGTTCCAGGCTGGTTGTTTCAGCGTTACCGACGATGCCGTAGATATCACCCGTCCTCACCAGGCTGCCCAGGGACGGCCCTTCTCTGGAAGGATAAAGCTCGTAGCACTGGGCGGTGAACTGTGCCGTGCTGGCTTCGATTACTTCGGCTATCTTGTTATTTTGGGTATCTATTTGAGATTACTCCCTGTGTTTTATATCTTACCACCCCGCCAGGCCGCCCCTTGTTGTTATCTTTTCCCACCCTGCCGCCCTCGCATCATTGGCGGCTTAGCCGTTAATATACCCCTCCCCGTTTCCCCCTTTGAAAAAGGGGGGACTAAGGGGGATTTTCCTCCGCGGGATAAAGGGGATTTGAAATCCCTCTCAATTACTTTACTTCCCCTTCTTCCCTTTTTTATCCTTATTCTGCTTGGGTTTCTTTACGTTCTTTCTACCTTTAGTGCCCATTATGGGACCTCCTATTTGTTTTTTGGGTTGATATGACTATGTTGACTAAGTGGTTCGTATACCTTACGGATTATTTCTCCAGTCTCTGCATTTTCAACGACCTCTTGGTAATTATCCTTCTCTTTGTCTATGATTCTTTCCAGATTTACTCCTTTTTTTAACTTTGGGTCGCCACTTATATACTGACCTTGTTCAATCTGTTTTTTAAATTTCTTAAAGCCTTTTTGCTTTTGTCTTGCTCTTGAGTTTGCAAGAGAATTTACTCCGTAAACAACATGAGCACTTACTTTACAATCCTTCCCACTTTTTCCACATTTTGGACATGGGCCTGTGTGGCTAGGTGTTAACTCTACACCACAGTTTCTGCAATAACATTTAACCTCAGTGTTCATAAGTTATACTTATCCTCCCCCTCTCCTCCCAGGAGAGGGGGACCGAGGGGGTGAGGTCTTTATCATTATCGCCCGTCATTTAAAAAACGCCTGTAACCTAGCATTTGAGCAGGTCCATGCTCAGGTATCTTTCGCCTCGGTCGGGTAATACGGTTGCCACCTTCCCGTATTGTTTGGCTACCCGCAAAGAAACGAGCATATTGGCGCCGGAGCTAATGCCCACCAGTATGCCGTATTTCTTAAAAAGCTTTCGGCACATGTTGATCGCGGCTTCACTGCTAACCGTAATAGCTCTATCAACTTTATCCATATCTATGATGTGGGGTATGAAACCGTCACCAATTCCCTGGATTTTATGCTCCTTAATCCTGACATCGCTTCCCCCGAACATAACTGCGGCCTCTTCGGGTTCCACCGCAATTACTTTCACCTTGGGATTGACCCTTTTCATGACATTTGATATGCCCATCAACGTGCCACCGGTACCCACACCAGCCACAATGGCATCCACCGGTCCGATTTCTCTCAGAATCTCCTCGCCCGTCTTTTCCTGCGCTTTTACATTATTCATGTTACTGAACTGCCTGGCGATGAACGTCTTGGGTCTTTTGGCAAGCTCTTCGGCCTTCTCGATAGCTTCTTTCAGGCTGCCGCTTTTTGAAGTCGTCAGAAGTTCCGCCCCAAAAGCCCTCATCATTTGCACTCTCTCTTCACTCATATTTTCGGGCATAACCACGATGAGCTTATAGCCTTTGGCCGCCGCCACCATGGCCAGGGATATACCCGTATTCCCGCTGCTGGCTTCAACTATGGTATAGCCTTTTTTTAATTCGCCGGTTCTTTCGGCGGCTTCAATTATCTCCAGGGCAACCCTGTCTTTTATGCTGCCGCTGGGATTAACGCTTTCCAGTTTAGCGTAAACATTCCCTATTCTGATAAGAGGGGTGTTGCCAATGGCGTCCAGTACATTAAATTCGTTATTCTTCATGTTTCCTTTCATGAGACCGCTTGGTCAGTAATATTATACCCACCTCGTCCTTTTACTAAAGCTCTTGGCGGAGGTTGGGCTGGGTATCTTCTCCGCCACCATTGATGATTCTACCAGTTCCCAGAAGTTTTCTCTATCCGCCCCGGTGACCACCGCCTGTTCGTGGGCTTCGCTCAAGACCACCGGGTAGCCATGCCCGCGCCGGCACTGGTCGAGGATTAGGCTGTGGGTCAGGTTGAGCAGTTCCTTGTTCTCGGCGACCCACTGTGGAATCTCAATCCTGGCTACCTCGTCACCGACTTTAAGGTAAAAGAAGTAGACGCGGTGCCCTCCGTAGCGCTCCCTGGCTATCTTGGACGGACTGATAAATAGTGCCGACCTTTCCCCGCTCTCAAGCCGGTTCAGAAAAAGGTCGCGGTCGCGTACGCCGGCTACCTTGTCGCATTCCCTCGACATGCAGGACTTGCAGAGACGGTCGCTGTCAACCACGTCATGGGGGCAGATAGCCAGGCGCAGCACGTTAACGACATCGGTGCTGCGGGGAAAGCTGATGTAGCTCGCCAGTGACAGCTTTCGCTGGCTGTTGAGCTTTTTCATATCGTCGAGGCAGTGCAAAAAGCCATCGGCCAGCAATACCTCGGTAACGAACTCCGGGTAGGCCTCCAGGCCCCAGAGAATCAGTGTGCCGTCGAGCATCGCCAGGCAGTTACTGCCGGCGGGCAGTCTGGCGGCAAGCTCCACCAGCTGGCGGCATTCTTCGACGGAGCGCTTGATACCTAGGACGGTCCCCTCCACCGGCTGCTCGCGCCCGCCTCCGGGTGGGGTAATGGCGAGGTCTTTATCCTCGGAGTAGAGGCGGGGGGAACTTGTCAGAGAAGCGTCCGGCGCGCTGCCGTAGGTGATAACCGCCGAGCCGATATTTATCAGGTAGCACCGGGTCGAGTGGTGGCGGTCAACGTCAATGTGGGAGCCGTCGCTGCCCATAACGGTAAAGTCGGTGGGGGTGGGGGTTGCCGTATAACGCTGGTCGAGTCCCTCCACGAGGTCGGCTACCAGCCAGGTCGTCCGGCTGGCGGCGATTTTCCTCTTTAAATCATCGAGGTCAATGGCCGTGTTGCTGACGGTATCCAGCGCGAATTGAAGGCGCTTCTCCCTTTCCGCGCGGGCATCCTTCAGCCCGGCTATCATGGAAATCACCTGTGATGCTACCCTGGTTAAGTCCAGTGACAACTATAATGCTCCTCTGGCCTAAGTATAGTTCAAGAGGTAATTGAACTCAAGCCAGCGGGTTGAACGCGCTCGTAGATGTTATAATGTATAATAGAAGCGTTTTTGTTTATTAAAGGAGTTTCATGCTGGCAGCACTGGGTACTGTCATCATAACATCTTTATCGGGTGTCATGGCGCCGGGGCCGATGTTTACCGTAACCCTTGCCAAGAGCCTGAAATCGCCCTGGGCCGGCGTTCATGTATCCCTGGGACATGCCGTCATAGAAGTGCCCCTGATATTGCTCATATATTTCGGACTGGCCCAGTTTTTTGAAAATATTACCGTGCAGCTGGTGCTTGGCGTACTCGGCGGCGGCATGATTGTCTGGATGGGCGTCAGCCTGTTCCGCGCTCGCATGGAAATTGCCCGTGAGGGCAAGGATACAACCTACAGCGCCTTTATGGCCGGCATCCTCATGAGCGGACTCAACCCTTTCTTTCTGGTGTGGTGGGTAACGGTGGGCACTCTGCTCCTGATGAACTTCCTCAATGCGGTCGGTACGTGGGGGTTACCGCTCTTTATTGTCGTGCACTGGCTCTGCGACCTCGTCTGGTTGTCGCTGGTCTCCTTCACCGTCTACCGGACGCACGCCTTCTGGGGCTTGAAAGTTCAGGAGTGGGTCTTTATCGTCCTGAGCCTGGCGCTGCTCTATTTCGGCGTGTGGTTCATCGTTAAGGGGATTATCAACTATATGGAGGCGGGGGGCTAGACTGGTTTTTATCCCTTCCGGCTCTCACACGTAGCATCGCACTGGTCACAGTTTTCATCGCAGGGCTCCACGTGTATGGTAACGTCGGTGCGGGGAAGCCTGCTTTCTATGTCCGCCTCCAGGTGGTCGCATATGTCGTGTGCTTTTTCAATGCTCATGTCCTTCGGCAGAACCAGGTGCAGGTCGATATAGCGCTGACTTCCAGCCTTGCGGGTCCGCAGCGCATGAAAGTCCACCACCTGCCCGGTATGCTCCTTAATGGTCGTCTTTATGATGTTCTCCTCGTCATCGGGCAGCTTCACGTCAATTAATCCGCCGAATGAGTTTCGCAGCATGTCATAGGAGACCTTCAGGATGTAAAAAGCAACCAGCAGAGCCAGGATGGGGTCGATGATACTGTAGTTGGTGAAGCGTACTACTAGCAGCCCGATGAATACTGCGGCGGCGGAATAGATATCGGCGGCGATATTTTTCGCGTTTGCCTCCAGGGCAATGGAGTCCTCCAGCCGTGATACCTTAAGCAGGTAACGGGACAGTAGGATGCTGGCGATTATTGATACGGCCATCACCCCGATGCCGGCTTCGGTCAGCTCCAGGGCGGCTCCGGTCTGTATGCGGCGTACGGCGGAGTAGATGATGGCGACGCTGGCGAGGAAAATCAGTACCGCCTGCACGATAGCGGCGATATTCTCCGCTTTTCCATGTCCGAAGGGGTGTTCCTCGTCAGCAGGCTTGGCGGCGATGCGGATAGCCAGGAAGGTAATGACGACAGCGAATAGGTCAAGAAAGCCATCCACGGCCTGTGCCAGAACGCTGAGACTACCTGTGACGATGCCTACCGCCACCTTGAGGACTATCAGGCCGATGACGACTACCAGGGAGAGTCTGGCCGCACCACTTCTGCCGGAAAACATTGTCTTATCCTGCTGTCAGGCTTTAGATTTGGCAGACTTTAGCCACGGAATAAACCTGCCCCACTCGCCATTATCCCACACCACCAGTAGTGACGGCGCGATAAAGACGGAACTGAAGGTGCCGGCGACGATGCCGATGATGAGCACGACAACGAAGTTCTGAATCGTCGCCCCAACGAAGAGCAATAGAGCCAGTACCACGATAAGTGTGGTCAGGCTGGTGTTCACGGAACGACTCAACGTCTCCACCAGACTGTTGTTGACTATGGACTCGAAGTCGGCACTGATGCCTCTGGTGAGGTTCTCACGGATTCTATCAAAAATAACCACCGTGTTATTCACGCTGTACCCAATGACAGCCAGGACACCGGTAATAAACATCAGGTTAATCTCCCAGTCCAGTATCGCTCCGAGTATGGAAAAAACTCCCAGCGCAATCAGGGCGTCGTGAGCCAGGGCTATTATCGCGCAGGTTCCGTAATGCAGGGGCTTGGGCATACGCCGGAACGCCCAGGTAACGTAGAGCAGTATGCCGACCGCTGACCCCACGACGGCCCAGATCGTCGTCCACCATGTTTCGCTGGCCACCATGGGCGATACCGAGTTAAACTGTGTTTCCTGGAGTTCGCCGAATCGTGCCGCAAGTGCATTCTCTATCTGGTCCTTTTCCTCTGTGGTCAATTCGTGCGTGCGGATTAAGAACTCTCCCGGGCGGGTCTGCTGGATGATGGCGTCCGTATAGCCCAGGTTGTTCAGTTCATCCTGGAACTCGTCGTGCTCGACCGCTCCCTCGAAGCTCACTGTCAGCATGGAGCCGCTGCTGAACTCAATACCTCTTGGCAGGCCGGCGCTCGCCAGGGAAATAATGCCGATGAGGATGATTACCCCGGAGATTAAGAAGTACCGGAATCTCTTGCTGATAATATCCAACATTATTTCTTACCCCTGTCTACGCTGAATAACGCCGTCTTTCTGGACAGAGGACCGCGGACGAACAGCCGGAGAAGCGTTCGCGTAACCACGATAGCCGTGAACATGCTTACAGCCACGCCAATGGCCAGGGTGGCCGCAAAACCTTTAGCAGGTGCCCCGGCGACGAGTATGCTGCCTATCCAGAAGAGAATGCCGCAGACAATGAACGTGGTTATATTGCTATCCCTGATGGCTGACCAGGCACGGTTAAAACCAGCCTCAATTGCGGCGCCCAGCGTCCGCCCCATTCTCAGTTCTTCCTTCATCCTCTCGAAGATAAGGACATTGGCGTCAACGGCCATGCCGATAGACAGGATGAAGCCGCCCAGTCCGGCCAGACTCATGGTAACCGGTATCAGCTTGAACAGTGCCAGTACCAGAGCACCGTAAAACACCAGGGCCAGGCTGGCCAAAAAGCCGGGGAGCCGGTAGTAAGCTATCATAAAAAGCATGACCAGTATTATCCCTATGAGTCCCGCCATCCAGCTCATCTCGATAAAATCAGCCCCCAGCGTGGCCGATACTTTCTCCTGGTAGAGAGGAGGTTTCTTTAGTGGCATCGGCAGTGCGCCCGATTTAAGCATATTGGCCAGTTCTTCCACTTCGTTTATGGTGAAATCGCCGCTGATAACGCCGCTGCCGTGGTATTCCTGCTCTCTAATCTGGGGAGCTGAGAGCAGAGTATTGTCTAAAAAGATGCCCAGTGCCCGCTGCGGTGTGCCGTATGCTCCGGAGTTATAAAGGCGCCTGGCAATCTCGTCGAACAGCTTGCCACCCTCGGCGTTCCATTCGATGCTGACCTCGGGTTTGGGTACCACTTCTCCGCTCATCACCGGGGCGGCATTGGCTAAAAAGTCACCCGTAATCTGGGTGCCGTCGTCCCCGCGGGCGGGGATCCAGGATAAACTTTTGCCGTAATCCTGCAGGGCGGTCTGATTAATTGAGTTGCCTTCAACATCTACGAACCTGGTGCCGGCTGTATCTTTTACCAGGAAAGCAACGGGGTTGTTTTCCTCATTGACGAAGATACGGTCGCTGGCCTCTGCCGTGTCGATAAACTGGAGTTGGGCCTGTTCCAGATAGTCCTCAAGGTAGACGGGTTCACCGGCGTCATTAAGTTCAACCTCACGGAATTCGAGGAAGCCGGTCTGTTCCACCAGACTCTTGGCGGCCTCAATATCCGTAAACCCCGGTAGCTGCACCAGGATGCGGTCATCTCCCAGCTGCTGTATTATCGGTTCGGTGACGCCGTATTTATTAATACGTTTTTCGATGGTAAGGAGCGCCCGCTGCATGTCGGCCCTCTTCTCTCCACCGGTGGCATTCTCTGTGAAGTCAGCCTGATACACCAGGTGAACCCCGCCGACGAGGTCGAGCCCGAGGTTCAGTCCCTTCCTGCCGAGCCTCTCAGCGTCTATGGGCAGTATGGTCCACAGGGCAAAACCAAAGACTAATAGTATGATAATAAAAACTATCGCGTTATTTCTGGTCATTTTTCTCCGTGAGCTGGTTCTTCACGTGATTTTTGAGTCTGTTTAGCCAGTATGCGCTTCACATAGTCCAGGGCCTCTTCTCGGGTCTTCACTTCCCCGGCGGCCTGTGTCTCCCGCAGCGCTTCCAGGAGTTGCCCCACCCCGGGTCCCGGACTCAGCCCGAAGATATTCATAATATCATGTCCATCAATAAGTTTCGGCGGTGCCGATATGCCCTCCTCTTCAGAATGCTTATCAATCACATACCTGACTGTCTGGGCATGTTCCTGCCATTGCGCCAGGTCTAGATACGGACCTCTGGTGGCAAGGTGGTCGGCCAGACTCAGGTAGAGTATGTCAATACCCGCATCACCGGTATCGCGGAAGTAGCGGTAAATCGCCCGCCGCGTCGGCAGTTCCTCATGGCTCATCTGTGTTGGTCTCATGTGGTACTTGACCAGTTGTTCCACCAGCTTTTTCTCCCGGCTGCTGAATCTCAATCTCTCCAGAATACCGCCGGCGGTATCGGCGCCTTCCTGCGGGTGCCCCAGAAAACGCGCCCGTCCATCATCGTCGATGCTTTTTGTCTGTGGCTTGGCGATATCGTGGAGCAACGCCGCCAGCTTGAGCAGTGACCTTCGTGTGCTGCCGCTGCTTACCTCCCGGTCGAAGTGCTCTCTGATACTGTCCGACCACGGTACTGCCGTAAGAACTTCTTCCGAGGCATAGTCCCAGTCAGCCTCCCTGAGTACAAACTCGACGGCGTTTACTGTCTGTATTGAATGTTCGAAAACGTCCCAGACATGCACTTTAGGCTGGTCGACACCTCTGGCTGGAACCATTTCCGGTATCAGCACAGTAAGTATACCCGCCTCATCCAGGTAAGCCAGCCATCGTCCGGCCCCGGCTACGGTAAGTATTCGCAGCAGTTCCTCTCTTATCCTTTCGCCGGCGACGCCGGTAATAAGCTGGCTGTCGTGACTGATTAAGGTTTCGGTATGGCTGTCGATACTGAAGCCGAGTTCCGCAGCCAGGCGCACCGCCCGTATCAGGCGGGCGGCGTCCGCCTCAAAGGATGTCTCGCTGACAGCCCGCACAACGTGATTGCGCAGGTCGTCCCTTCCGTGATAGGTGTCTATGAGCCTGTCGTTACTGAGCATAGCTTTAATATTTCTATCAACCTCAATGGCCATAGCGTCTATGGTGAAGTCGCGCCGGGACAGGTCCTGTTCGATGCTGCCTTTGAGCGTGGTGAAATCGATTTCCTGTTTGCTGTCGGGCATAATTACCCTGCCCACGCCGTTTTCTTCGTCAAGCGTAACATACCGGCCGCCGAGTGCGGAAGCAACTCGGGCAGCCGTATCCAGCGCATCGGCATTGACGGCTATATCAATATCGGCCGTGTCGCGTCCCAGCAGCATATCACGCACAAAACCCCCGACCAAATACGATTGGATACCTTCTTCGGCGAGGAATTGGCAGATACTTGTCAGCAACCGGGATGCGTCAGGTTTGATAACCAGTCTCAAATCTTCCACCATCTGCAGGTACATCTGTTAAACTATACAATCACGAGCCGAAATTATCAAGTAGCGCTTCTTGGATTCATTCAGTATTTTGTGGATACCCCACCCCTCTTTGTTTTCTTTCCCACCCGCCCGCCTCCGTAGCATTGGTGGCTAATACCATAGTTCTTTCCCCACCACCCCAAAGAATTATGGGGCGGGGCGTAAACTTTATGGGCTGAGCCGCGGGCGATACGAGGGTGGGCTTGGGTGGGAAAACACAATAGGCGATGGGGGTAGTGGGGCACTTAAGGGGAAGGTTTAGATATAGGTTAAACCGCCATGAATTCGGGAAGACGGAAGCCAATCCGGTCCTTTTAATAATGTAGCCAGCTTGACGCTGCTGATGGCGTCGGTTTAAGATTAGCTTGGAGTACATCCTTATCGGGAGATAAATATGCCGGATACCGCTGTTATCTACACCAGAAAAGGCCACGTTGCGCGCGTAACCCTGAACCATCCTGAGGCTGGTAATTCTATTAATCAGCAGATGACCGGCGAACTTGAGGAAATCTGCATGCAGATAAATCAGGATGGTGATATCTATGTGGTGATATTAACCGGTGCGGGTAATGCCTTTTGTAGCGGCGGTGCCATTACGGCGGAATCCACCTGCCGTCCCGCCGAAGCTATCGCCGGTATCAAATGCCCGGTTATCGCGGCTCTGAACGGCGATGCGCTGGGGCAGGGACTGGAGTTGGCGCTGAGCTGCGATATCAGGATTGCTTCGGATAAAGCGCACTTCGGCCTGCCGCAGGTGGCTCAGGGGCTCATACCGGCGGACGGCGGGACACAGCGGTTGCCCCGTATTATCGGCAGAGGCAAAGCCCTGGAGATGCTCCTTACCGCTGACAGGATAGCTGCTGGTGAGGCCCTTGAAATAGGACTGGTAAGCAACGTTGTCCCGCCGGAGGAACTAGAGCGTGAAGTTGAAACGCTGGCGGAGGCAATCGCCGCCAGGGGTCCGGTCGCCCTGAGGTATCTTAAGGAGGCGGTTAACAAGGGACTGGACATGACCCTGGAGCAGGGACTCCGCCTGGAGGCCGACCTTTACTTCCTGTTACATACTACCGCTGACAGGACGGAAGGCATCAGGGCTTTCAGGGAGAAGAGACCCCCCCGGTTCAAAGGGAAATAGGTATTGACAGGAAGTCTGTGGGTGGAAATTCCTTTAGGGTTATTCCCATTATACTAGAAAGATAAGTAATGAAAAAATACCTGGTCGAAACACTGGCTGTGATATTACTGATCATGGCTGTGTTTGGATTGATTCATCAGCAACTCAATACCAATGATGTCTGGTTTAACTTTAGAGAGGTAGCGAACCACGAAGCAATAGTAGCGTGTTTTGTTGTTGCTGCAGTGGCCTTGGTCGTAGGTAAATATCTTGGGAGACGTTGATTATAGTCAATAATGGCTGATTTCGAGGTTATTATATATCAGAAAAAGGACGGCATTGGCTACGTGACCCTTAACCGGCCCCGCGCCCTGAATGCCTATAATATCCAGATGAGGGATGAGCTCTATCAGGTGCTGGGTGCCATCAGGGACGACCCCGAGGTGGAGGTGGTCATATTTCAGGGGGCTGGCGAGAAAGCCTTCTGTGCGGGTGCCGACCTTACCGAATTTCTTACGGCTCCGTCGCCGGTAATAGCTCGGGAGGTCCGCTGGGAGCGGGATGTCTGGGGACTTTTCCTGAGTATCGACAAGCCATTTATTGCTGCCCTGCACGGTTATGTTCTGGGCTCTGGGATAGAGATTGCCCTCTGCTGTGATATCCGGCTGGCTTCTGAAGATGCCCGGTTCGGTCTGCCGGAGCCGGGACTGGGCATAATCCCAGCGGCCGGTGGCAGTCAGACCCTCCCCAGAACGATAGGTCCGGCTGCTGCACTGGAGATACTCATGAGCGGAAGGTGGATCACGGCCGAAGAGGCCTGCCGATTAAAACTGGTTAACCGCGTGGTATCGCGCGCCGGGCTGCTGCCCGAAGCCGAAAAACTGGCCGAGAAAATCAGGTCGCACGGTCCGCTGGCGGTAAGCTATGCCAAGCAGGCGGTTACCCGGGGCCTTGATATGAGTCTTGAGGCGGGACTGGAGCTGGAGGCCAGACTCAGCCGTCGCCTGCTGGCTTTATCGGCGTAGAATAGAGGTTGATATGGATAATCAGGATATAGAAGCTCTGACGGAGAATGTGGCCGACCTTATTCTCGCCAGTCATAAGGTGGTCGTCTTCACCGGTGCTGGCATCAGCACTGAATCGGGTATTCCTGATTTCCGCAGTCCCGGCGGCATCTGGGAAAGGTTTGACCCGGACGATTTCACCTATGATAAATTCGTCAGCAACCCTGAATCCAGGCGGAAGCAGTGGGCGATGTTCGGCGAGGGGTTGCTTTCTGATAAAGCGATTCCAAACCAGGCCCATGTGGCCATCGCCGAGCTTCACAACCTGGACAAGCTGGACTGTGTTATTACGCAGAATATAGACAATCTGCACCAGAAGGCAGGCGTCCCCGATGACAGGGTATTTGAACTCCATGGCAATATGCGGTGGGCAATCTGTCTCGACTGTGGACGGCGTTATCCTTTCGCTGAGATTAAATCAAGGCTGGATGAAGGCGAGGATATTCCTGACTGCCCAGCGTGCCGGGGTATGCTCAAGCCTGATATCGTCATGTTCGGCGAGCAGCTGCCGGTCCTGGTGCTGGAGGAAGCCAGCCAGCGCGCCATGGCTTCCGACCTCTTTATCGTCATCGGGTCGACTCTGGTTGTCTATCCGGCCGCCTACATGCCCATATATGCTGTCCGGGCCGGCGCCAGACTCGTTATCGTTAACCTCAGTTCCACCCCCATGGATCACCAGGCGGATGTCGTCATAAGGGCTAAGGCCGGTGAAACGATGGCGAAGGTGATGCAGAAGGTCAGAGAGAAGATGAGCGGTTAGTATGGCGTAACCGCTTCAGGCCTTGTATCTCCATATTGACATATAACTTATCTCCTCCCCCCCTTACATATCTATTCCCACCCGCCGCCCTCGTATCATCTATGTCTGCTCCAGTAGATATTCCCATCACCACCCCATAAAATATCTGGGGAGTGGGAGGTAACCTTTACGGACTAAGCCGCGGGCGGTACGAGGGTGGGCTTGGGTGGGAAAACAAAAGTTGCGACCGGGGCTGTGGGGTATTTAGGAGAGACACCAGCCCCTCTTCCTTTCCCCCTTTCGTAAAGGGGGATTTTTTAGCTTTTACCCATAAAAACCATCGCTGGGGGGTAAAGGAGGCGGCGTATTTTTGATTATCCAAGGCACTGGCCATTTATAAATAAAAGCACTAATCAGCCAGATTCCCTTTGAAAATATCCCCCTTCCTTTAAAAAAGGAAGGGGGCCAGGGGGATGGATTAATAAGGCCGCACCTAAAGGCAGGGGGACACAAGGGTGATGTAGAACCGTACCAGCAAATTGCAGCCGCAGCTATTTTGTTGCCCATCGGTATATTACGCCCGAAGTTTGATTTTTCCCTCATAACTGCGCTAGAATATCACGTTAGCCTATTATATTTTAGCTTTGGAGGAATAAAGTGAATACTACAGATTTTCTCAGTATTGCCACAGCCATTTGCCCCGATAAAGCCGCTATTGTCTTTGAGGATAAAAGGTATACCTTCAGCCAGCTCAGTGAACGGGTAAACCGTCTGGCTAACGGCCTGCTGAAGCTGGGTGTCAGCAAAGGCGACCGCGTGTCTTTTTTACAGGTCAACTGTAATCAGTGTGTGGAAACCTATTTTGCCGTCGCCAAGACCGGCGCTATCTACCTGCCGCTGAACTTCAGGGCTAAGGAGAAAGAACTCGGCTATATGCTCAACACCGCTGAAGCCGCGACCCTGATTGTTGGCGAACGCTATATTCCAATGATAAATTCCATACGCGCCGAGTTGAAATCCCTTAAGAATCTCATATCCCTGGAAAGTAAGCACGATGACATGCTGTACTACGAGGATATAATATCGTCCTCGCCTGATGACGAAGTGGTGGTTGATATTGATGAGGATGATACCACTATGCTGATGTATACCGCCGGCACCACCGGCTTCCCCAAGGGTGTGATGCTTTCTCACAACAGCTTCAGCAGCTACGTGCTGGAGAACGTTACCCCCGCCGACCCCACTTCTGATGAAAGTAATATTCTCACTGTGCCTCTATACCATGTCGCCGGCATTCAGGCGATGATGGCCGCCATCTATGGGGGCAGGACGCTGGTGATGGAGCGCCAGTTCGAGCCTGAGGAATGGATGACTCTGGTAGAGAAGGAGAAAGCGAACCGCGCCATGATGGTGCCTACCATGCTCAAGCAGTTGCTCGACCATCCTGATTTTAAAAAGCACGATTTAAGCAGCCTCAGGGTTATCACCTACGGCGCCGCCCCGATGCCCCTTCCGGTAATCAGAAAGGCGCTGGAGGAGTTCCCGGGCGTCAGCTTTATCAATGCCTTCGGGCAGACGGAGACGGCCTCCACCATCACCGCCCTGGGGCCGGAAGACCATGTCCTCA